>VGFB01000251.1 GCA_016869015.1 Armatimonadota bacterium | reverse complement strand
GCGGAGGGCCGATTCCAGCGCCTCGGCGCCCATCACCGAGCAGTGCATCTTCTCCTCGGGCAGGCCGCCCAGGTAGTCGACGATGTCCTGGTTGGTCAGCCTCGCCGCCTCATCCACGGGCTTGCCGACGACGATCTCGGTCAGCGCCGAACCCGCCGCGACCGCGCTACCGCAGCCGAAGGTCTGGTACCTCGCGTCGGTGATGACCTCGTTGGGATCGATCCTCAGCATCAGCCGCAAGGCGTCCCCGCAAGCCAGACTCCCCGCCTCGCCAACGGCCGAAGGCGACTCCATCTGCCCCACGTTCCGGGGGTTGCGGATATGGTCCCACACCTTCTCGTTGTAATCCCACATCGTGGCTCACGCTCCTGGACGGCAGTGCGGAAGGCGAAGTGCGGAGTGCAAAGCGGACGGCGAGGCCCGATGGCGCTTCGGCTTCCTCCTCACAAAACGCCTGGCCGCAAGGGCATGTTCTCAGGCCCTCGACAGCGCCGAGGCCCGCTGCTACCTCCTCCATGCTCCATGCTCAATACTCAATACCCATTCCTCATTCCCCGTGTGGTCCGGCAAAGCGGGAGTTGGCGCGGGCGTGAGAGGAGACGTGCAGGACGTGGTTCACCTCGCAGGCGGTGGTCTCGACCTGGAAGGTCGTCTCGGCAATCCGAAAGCGCTCGCCGACCATGCGGTCCGCCTCTGTGAGCAGCGCCTCGCGGGTCTCATCATCCAGGGGACAGGTCATCAGGTGCGCGCTCATGGCGTGGACGTTGGAGCAGAGGCTCCAGACGTGTACGAGGTGGACGTCCGTGACGTTGGGCAGCGCGCGGAGCGCGGCGATCACCTCGTCCAGGTCCATGCCGAAGGGCACCCCCTCCAGCAGGATGTGAAACCCCTCCCGCAGCAGTCGCACGCTGCTGTAGATGATCGCCAGCGCGATCAGCACGCTGAGGATCGGGTCGATGAGGTAGAAGCCGGTGAGGCGCATGGTGACGCCGGCGACCACCACCCCGACCGAGGCCAGCAGGTCCCCCAGGACGTGCAGGTACGCCCCTCGCACGTTCAGGTCGGCGTGGCCGTGACCGCCCAGGCGGACGAGCACGATCCCGTTGGCGACGAGGCCGCACAGCGCCACCACCAGCATCGGGCCGACCTCGATGTCCGAGGGACTCCGGAAGCGCTCGTAGGCCTCCCGGATGATCAGCACCCCGATCACGACGAGGGTCAGCCCGTTGATGACCGCCGCCAGCACCTCGGCCCGATGCCAGCCGAAGGTCCGCCTCAGCGAGGCCGGGCGGCGCGCCAGCCGGTGGGCGCCATAGCTGAGTCCCAGCGCGAAGACGTCGCTGAACACGTGCGCCGCATCGCTGAGCAGCGCGAGGCTGCCGGTGAGCACGCCCCCGACCACTTCGGCCACGAAGATGAGGAAGGTCAGCCCCGCGGCGAAGGCCAGCCGAGCGCCCGTCCGCTCATCCCCGTCGGCGCTGCAGGCGAGTGCTGCGTGTTGGTGGTCGTGGTTGTGAGGGTCGTGGGGCATGAGCGTCCTGCCGACAGGCGGGGCCGGTGCGGGTGCGCTACGGCTTCCGGGAAGAGCAACGGTAACGAATCGACCGCGGTTCCGTCGCTGGCTCCCTTACCGCGCGGCGGGGCTCAGAACCGACGGTGATCTCCCTCACGTCTCCAGCTGATACCGGAAGTTCACCACGCTCACGTGCATGATCCGGCGCAGCGCGAGGTCGAGGACCATCGCCGATTGGTTGTGCAGCGCCTCCTCCCACCAGCGGGCGACCACGAACTCGGGGATGACCACGCTCACCCGCCCGAACTTCTCGCGCTGTTCCCGCACATACTCCACGACGGGCTCGACGAGCGAGCGGTAGGGGGAGGGCAGCGCGACCAGGGGGATGTCGGGCTCGTACTCCTTCCACTTCTCCTGCAACGCGGCCCATTCGGTCTCATTGGCAATCACGTGAACCGCCTGGGCCGGCACGCCCAGGCTGCGGGCGTACTCGATGGCCTCCAGCGTCCCCCGGTGCAGCGCGGCGACCGGCACGATCACCAGGTGCGTCTGCTCGTGAACCGGGGGCGCTGCGCCCTCGAGGGACAGCTGCTTCGCCACGCGGTCGTAGTGGATGCGGATGCGTCGATAGATCAGAAACACGACCGGGATGGCGACCGCGGTGATCCAGGCGCCCTGGGTGAACTTGGCCACCGTTACCACGCACAGAACCACGGCGGTGCAGAGCGCGCCGGGACCGTTGATCGCGCAGCCGACCACCCACCCCTTCGGCTTCTCCCGCAGCCACTTGCAGAGCATCCCCGCCTGAGACAGGGTGAAGCACAGGAACACGCCGATCATGTACAGCGGGATCAGGTGGTGCGTCGAGCCGCCGAAGGCGATGACCAGCACTGCAGCCGGTCGCCCACATTCGCCAACTGCCGAGGGAGGTAGCCGTCACGGGCGAGCAGGCTCGCGACCTGCGGGAATCCGGCGAAGGCCGTGTTGGCGGCCAGCAAGAGGATGGTGAGGGTCGAGAGTTGCAGGACATAGTAGACAGGCCCGCCGCCGTAGACGGTGCGCCCCACCGCGGAGAGAACGGTCTCCCCATCTACGGCGGGGTCGTGGGGCACGATCCTGAACGCGTGCGCCAGGTACGTGATGCCCAACAGGAACGCCGCCAGGATGCCGATGAGGATGCCCAGGGTGATGCGCGCGTTGCGGGCCCGAGGCTCCTGGAAGGCCGTCACACCGTCGGCAACGGCCTCGATCCCCGTGAGGGCGGCGCATCCGGACGCGAAGGCCCGCAGGACCAGCAGGGTCGTCAGCGCGCCCAGCACCGGCGGTTCGACCGGGGACGGCGGGACGGTGTAGGCCCCGCTCTGCACGCGCCACACCCCGATCAGGATCATGGCGCCACAGCAGGCCACGAAAGTGAAGACCGGAACCAAGACCGCCTTCGCCGACTCCCGCACGCCGCGCAGGTTCATCCAGGTGAGGAGCGCTACGGCGAGCAGCGATAGCCAGATGTGGTGGGGACGCAGGATCGGGATGGCGGAGGTGAGGTTCGCGATGGCGGCGGTCACGCTCACGGCAACGGTGAGCACGTAATCGATCAGCAGAGACGCCGCCGCGACGAGCCCTGCGCTCCACCCCAGGTTCTCTCCAGCCACCATGTAGGCGCCCCCGCCCCGGGGGTAGGCCTTGATGACCTGCATGTACGAGGTCGCCACGATGACAACCAGCGCGGCGATGGCAAACGAGATCGGCAGCCCGAGGTGGAGCGCGGCGCTGCCGGCCAGGATGAGGGCCAGCAGGATCTCCTGCGTCGCGTACGCCACCGATGAGATGGCGTCGGCGGCGAATACCGGTATCCCCAGAAACCAACCCAGCCGCTCGTGCTCGGACCGACTGCTGGGCAGAGGGTGTCCGAAGAGAAGTCGTCTGAGCGCGCTCGTACCTGGCATGGCCTCGTTCCGCACTGGGTTCCGCCAACGCCCCGGCGCTGCGCGCTCGCCGGGGGCTTGCAGGAGTATACCCGGAACGCGCCGCGCGTCAAGGGTGCGCGTGCGGCGGCCTGCAACGGAGTTGCCAGAGCCCGGACGTCACCGCTCCAGATGGAACGGCACGTTAATCACGACGCGGCTGGCCTCGCCCGACTGCCGGCGACGGTAGACCAGCAGCGTCTTGAGGAGCAGAGCGGTCTGGTTGTGCAGCAGGTGCTGCCACCAGCTCGCAGTGACGAACTCAGGGAGGACGACGACCGCCAAGCCGCGCTCGGGCGCGCGGGCATCGGTCTCGTGCAGGAAGTCGACGAGGGGCTCCAGGATGGAGCGGTATGGCGACTCGATCACCACCAGTGGCACACCGGCCCCCCACTGGGCCCACTTGGATTGCAGAGCGGCGGTCGCCTCCGGGCTCACCGCGACCGTGACCGCCTGCACGTCACCGGATAGCGACCGGGCAAACCGCAGGGCCGCCAGCGTACCGCGGTGGATGCCCGACACAGGAACGACGACCTTCGGCGGCCCCTGCCACGCGGCGGCGGCTCGCTCCTCAGGAGGCACATCCCCCAGGGAGAGCTGTTGGGCAACGTCGTCGTAGTGCCGGCTGATCGTGTGCAGCACCGCGACCGTCGCCGGGATCAGCAGGCACACGACCCAAGCGCCGTGGACGAACTTGGTGCCGACCACGATCAGCAGCACGACACCCGTCACCCCGGCCCCAAGGCCGTTCACCGCGGCCTTGAGGCTCCACCGCGGCCCGCGCTCGAGCGCCCAGTGTCGGACCATCCCGGCCTGTGACAGTGTGAAGGAGAGGAACACGCCCACCGCGTACAGGGGGACCAGGCGATGCGTCTGGCCCCCGAAGAGGATGACCAACCCGATCGCGAAGGCCGCCAAGACGAAGATGCCGTTCGCGAAGACGAGGCGGTCGCCCCGGTTCGACATCTGCCGAGGGAGGAAGCCGTCGCGGGCGAGGATCGCAGACAGCCGGGGGAAGCCGGCGAAGGACGTGTTCGCCGCCAGCACCAGGATCAGCGCCGTCGCCGCCTGTAGGGCGTAGTACAGGGGACCGCCGCCGAAGAGGACCCGTGCGATCTGGGAGATGACCGTCTCGTGCTCCGACGGGACGACGTGCATCATCTGCGAGAGCACCGTGGTGCCCAGCAACATCGCGCCCAGGAGCACCGACATGGCGATAAGGGTCTTGCCGGCGTTCCGCGACTCCGGCTGGTGGAAAGCCGGAATCCCGTTGCTGATCGCCTCGACGCCCGTCAAGGTGGCGCAGCCGGACGCAAAAGCCCGCAAGATGATGAAGAGCGTCAGCCCGCTCGCCGGATGGAGGATATGCGCCGGGTCCTCCGGCGCCGGTGCCGGGGGGAGGGAACCGGTCAACAGCCGGAGCATCCCGACGCCGATCAGCGCCAGGAACAGGACGATGAACCCGTACGTGGGCAGGGCGAAGACAGCGCCGGATTCGCGCACCCCGCGCAGGTTCGCCCAGGTGACCAGCAGGACTGCTGCGACGCACAGCGCGACCTTGTACGGCACCAGTTCCGGTAACGCCGAGGCAACCGCCGCGGCGCCCGCGGCGATGCTCACCGCGACCGTCAGCACGTAGTCGATCAGCAGCGCCGACCCTGCGATCAACCCCGGCCATCGGCCGAGGTTCTCGTGGGCGACGATGTACGCCCCGCCGCCCGAGGGGTAGGCGTGGATCGTCTGGTAGTAGGACGTGGTCACGATCACCAGCAGCACGCCGATGGCGATCCCTAGCGGCACGGACAGATGCAGCGCCCCCGTGCCCACGATCATCAGGGCCAGGAGGATCTCCTCCGGCCCGTACGCCACGGACGAGAGGGCGTCCGAAGCGAAGACGGCCAGCGCCCTGGTCTTGGTGAGCCGCTCGTGAACCTCGGCGGCAGTCGGCAGCGGGTGACCCAGCAGCAGACGGCGGATCGGACGGGGCACGATCGTCCCTCGGGAGTACCTGGCCCAAAGCAGCGCACGGGCGCAAACAGCGTCGGCGCGGTCTGTAGGTCAAGCGGAAGAGCGGGCTGGCGGAGGGAGGGATGGTACCTGCGGAGCTCTCGCCTGTCCGGCGGAGCCCGCCGAACGCCGTGAGTATACCACCCAACGGGGGAACGTCAAGGCCTCGCCACGTTCACTTCGCGCCACCGTTCCCGAGGGCAGACGGTTGCCGCCCGCCCTCCAGGGGCACCACGGCCGCGCCCTCGATCTGTGCCGCAACGTGGGCCCCGAAGAGCAGCAGTTGCCCCACCACGTACATCCACAGCGCGAAGACGACCACCCCCGTCAGCGCGCCGTACATCGAGTGCGGGTGCGCCGAGCGGCCGATGAACGTCGCGAAGACGGGCTGGGCGACGCGCAGGCCGATGGTCGCCGCCAACGCCCCCCCGGCTGCCGCCTTGGTGGTGACGTGCCGGGCCGGGATGAGCTTGTACATCAGGAAGAACGCCAGCCACGAGAAGGGCACCGCCAGGAGGATCGGCAGTATTCGGTTCGGCAGCGCCAGCTGCTCCCGCGGCACGCCCGACAGCGCCAGCCACTCCTCCGCGCGCGCCGCGGCCGACACCAGCACCATGTAGCCCGTCAGTCCGGCGCCCGCCGCGAGCATCGTCAGGAAGCCCAGGAGCTGCCGGACCCA
>VGFB01000250.1 GCA_016869015.1 Armatimonadota bacterium | reverse complement strand
CAGCTCATCGCGGCTGATCCCCTTCATGAAGTACCCGGCGGCCCCATAGACGACCGCTCGCACGAGGTACTGCATGTTGCTGTAGGTGGTGAGGACGATGACGCTGGTTGTGACAGACCGCCTCTTCATGGCGGCCATGGCGGACAGGCCGTCCATGTCGGGCATCCGGATGTCCATGATCGCCACGTCGGGCCGCAGCTCATCCACCAGCGCGACGGCATCCGAGCCGTTGCCTGCTTCGCCCACAACCTCGACGTCATCGGCCGCCAGCATGCTCCGCAGGCCCTGGCGGACGACCGGGTGATCGTCCACGATCAACACACGCACCGGGCCGCCGCTGTCAGGGGACATTCCCGCCGACCTCCTCCTGCGGACACGGTGCCCGGACCGTCACGGTCGTTCCCTGACCGGGCGCGCTCGCAACCGTGCAGGACCCGCCCAGGAGTTCGGCGCGGCTGCCCATGCTGCGCAGTCCGACATGCCGCCGGCCTCGAGGCGCCCGCTCCGGAGCGAACCCGATCCCCCAGTCCCTCACCACGGCGACCAGGCACTGCCCCTCGAACCGTAGGGAGACCTCCACCCGCTGCGCCTCAGCATGCCGGGCCGCATTCGCCAGCGCCTCCTGCACGATGCGCAGGACCATCGCCGCGACGGCGGCCGGCACGGGGCGCCGGTCCAGCCGGTCGTCCACCTCGCCCGTCCATCCGTGAGTCTCGCGCAACTGGTCCATGTGCTCCCGGACGGCATGGCCCAGCCCGTCCTCGGGGGGCACCCGCAGGGAGAGGGCGGAAACCGTGCGGTGGATCTCCCGGGCCGCTTGCCGCAGCCGCAGTCGGGCGTGGTCCAGTTCGCCTTCGGCGCGTTCCGCTTCGTCCGCCCGAAGCGCCGCGAACGTGTCCAGGTGCATCTGCGCGGCCAGCACGTACTGAGCCAACCCGTCGTGGAGGTCGTAGGAGAGGATCTCCCGCTCCTCCTCGCGCGCGGCCGCGAGGTCGGCGATGCTGAGGGCTCGGCCGGCAGCCGGCGGCTCGTCTTGCGGAGGGCGATCCGGCCGCCGCCCCCCGGCCGCCCGGCCCCCGCCGAGCACCCCCCGCCACCAGGCGGCGGCCCCGGCAATCCATGCGGCCACGCCCGCGGGCATCTGGCTCTCCCGCCGCGGGGCCGTATCGGCCATGTGGCCGATACCCCCGTCGGCCATGTGGCCCATTTTCGGTTCGGGGGGCAGGTTCACCTGCCCCCCCCGGCCGATAGGAGGGCCAAACGCCGCCACACGCACTGGAGGGCCCGGGCCAACAGGACGCTGCAACACCATCCTCCTGAGGAGTCCGAGGGGGTCTGACAGCCCCCAAGTGAGGTGGGCCATGTTGGGGCGAGGGACAGGCACGCTGCTGTGGGCGGGAGGCACGGCCGCCGGGTGGGCCGGCACCACGTTCCTGGCGTCCCGGGTGTCTTCGGCAGACGTCCTGTACTGCCCAGTGGTGGCTCTCGGTGTGCTGTTCGTCTCCCCGATGTATGGCGCCGGCCTCGGCGCAGCCGCCCTCGCGGCGGTTCTGGTCCTCGGTTCCGGCGACCCGACCCGTGCAGGAGCCACCGGCGTCTCCCTGGCGGCCGTGTGGGCCGGCGCCTGGGTTGCCGAACGCCGACGACGCGATGAGCAGGAGGACTTCGAGCGCCTCCTGTCCCTGGTCCGGCACATCTCCTCCCGGCTGGACCCGGCCGAAGTCCCGACGGCCATCGTGCGGACCGCGCGGGAGGCGACGGGAGCGAAGGCCAGTTCGTTGAGACTGCTGGCGGCGGACGGCAAGACCCTCGAGCTTCGAGCCGCCGAGGGCCTCAGCCGCGCCTACGTCGATAAGGGCCCGGTCGACGTGCGGCGCACCCCGATTGACCGCCATGTCCTGCAAGGGGAGATCGTCGAGATCCGGAATGCCGCCACCGACCCACGCGTTCAGTACCCCCACGAAGCCCATGAGGAAGGTATCGCCTCTGTGCTCTGCGTCCCCCTGAGGCGGAAGGAAGACGTCATCGGCGTCCTGCGGGTCTACTCCTCTCGGCCCCGGCATTTCAGCCCGCGCGACGTGCGGATGCTGGTGGCGCTGTCGGATCATGCCGTGATTGCCTTACGGCAGGCCGAGCTGCACCACGCCACGCTGGTGTTCATGCGCAAGGTCACCCACGAGCTGCGGGCCCCGCTGGCGGCGATCGGGAGCTATGTGAAGGTGCTACTGGAGGGCATTGCCGGCGCCCTCTCCACAGAGCAGACCGACATGCTGCGGCGGGTCGACCGGCGAACGACCATGCTGCTGGAGGCCGTAAACGACCTGCTGTCGCTGTCGCGTGCGCGCCTGAACAAGCCCTCCGAGCCCACTGCCGAGTTCCGATTGCCCGCCGTGGTGGATGCGGTCGCGTCTCTCATGCGGCCGCGGGCCGAAGCCGGGGGGGTCACCCTCATGGTCGAGTCCGACCCGGACGTTCCGGCCCTGATCGGCAGCCCCGAAGAGATGGAGGAGCTTGTCGGCAACCTGGTCTCCAACGCGGTGAAGTACACGCCCGCCGGCGGAAGCGTGTCGGCCGCCGCGATGCTCAACGGGGAGTGCGTGCTGCTCCGCGTGACGGATACGGGCATCGGCATCCCGGCGGACGAACTGCCGAGGCTCTTCGGCGAGTTCCACCGCTGCGCGAACGTGCGCCAGTCGAGCATCGAGGGGACCGGGCTGGGCCTGGCGATTGTGAAGACCATCGCCGACCGGCACCACGCCGAGGTTCGAGTCGAGAGCGAAGAGGGCCAGGGAACCACCGTCGAAGTGCGCTTCCCGCCGGCGCGAACCTGAGCGCCCCCCCCCGGAGGCACCCACATGGCCAAGAGGATCGGAGCCACCAGCCGGCAACTGGCGGATGAGTTCATGGAGGCGGTCCTGAGCCTGCCTGACGGCGAGAAGGTCAAGCAGTGCATTCAGTGCGGCACTTGCAGCGGCGCCTGCCCGACCAGCCACGCCATGGACTACACGCCCCGGGAGATCATCGCCGCCCTGCGCGCCGGAATGCTGGACCGCGTGCTGAACAGCAACACCATGTGGATGTGCAGCTCCTGCTACGGCTGCACGGTGCGCTGCCCATCGGGCATCAAGCTCACCGACGTGATGTACGAACTCAAGAGCCTCGCCACCAAGCACGGCGTGCGTCCGAAGGGCGTCTCGACCCCGGCCCTTCAGGCGGCGTTCGTGGCTGAGGTGGAGGCGCACGGGCGCAACGCCGAAGTGGGCCTCATGCGGCGGTTCTTCCTGGGCACCAACCCCTTCGATGGCTTGCGGAACCTGGGACTGGCGCTGGCGATGAAGCAGCGCGGCAGGCTGTCCCTCGGCTCGTCCAGCGTCTCACCCGAAGGGCAGCGTCAGCTCAAGGCGATCGCCGAGAAGGCGAGGGGAGGGTAGCCGGTGGCACGCTTCTTCTACCCCGGATGCGCTCTGGAGCAGAGCGGGAAACCGTACGCGGTGTCGGCGCTGGCCGTCGCTCGAGCCCTGGGGCTCGAGCTGCCCGAGTTGCGCGACTGGAACTGCTGCGGCGCCACGGCCTACATGGGCACTCACGAACTGTGGGGGCTGGCGCTCGCGGCGCGGAACCTGGCGATGGCCGAGCAACTCGGCGCCGATGAGCTGGTCACCGTGTGCAGCGGCTGCTACGTGGTGCTGAACAAGGCAGCCAAGTACACGGCGACCGATCCAGCCCTGGGCGAGCAGGTCAATGAAGCCCTGGGCAGCGCCGGTCTGGCCTACAGGGGCGGCGTACGGGTCCGGCACCTGCTGGATGTGATCGTCAACGACATCCGGCCGGAGGCCGTGCAGGCCCGGATGAAGACCAGCCTGGCCGGGCTGAAGGTCGCCCCCTACTACGGGTGTCAGATCGGCCGCCCCTTCGACGACTTCGACGATCCGGAGCGCCCCACCACGCTCGACAGCCTGCTGCAGGCGGTCGAGGCCGAGGTGGTCCCGTACCCGCTGAAGAGCCGCTGCTGCGGGGGGATGCTGATGACCACCAGCACGGAGGTCGCGGTTCCCCTGGTCTATCAGCTGCTCGAGTGCGCCGCGCAGGCGGGCGCCGACTGCATCGCCACAGCCTGCCCTCTGTGCACGATGAACCTGGAGGGCTACCGCAAGCAGATCGCCGCCCGCCACGGCCGGTCCTTCGCGGGCCTGCCGGTCTACGCCTTCACCCAGCTGCTCGCGCTGGCCCTCGGGCTGCCCAGAGCCGAGACCGGCGTGGACATGGGGCTCATTCCGGCCGAGCCCGCGCTGACGGCCTATCTGTAGGGCCGGGAAGGAGTGTCTTCGGTGGCTGAGACCCCACGTATCGGCGTCTATGTGTGCCACTGCGGCATGAACATCGCCCAGTTCGTGGATGTACCGCAGGTGGTGGACTTCTCCCGCACGCTGCCGGGCGTGGCGTTGGCCCGGGATTACCAGTTCATGTGCTCGGACCCAGGCCAGGAGATGATCCGCCAGGACATCCGCGACCAGAACCTCGAGCGCGTGGTCGTCGCCTCGTGCTCGCCCCTGATGCACGAGAGCACGTTCCGGAAGGCGTGCCGGGAGGGGGGGCTCAACGAGTATCTGTTCCAGATGGCCAACCTCCGGGAGCAGTGCTCGTGGGTCACTGACGACCGGGCCCAAGCCACGGCCAAGGCCAACCTGCTGGTTGCGGCGGCCGTGCACCGCGTGGCGCTGCACACCCCACTGGAGGCCAAGCGGGTTCCGGTGAACCCGCAAGTGATGGTGGTCGGCGGCGGCATTGCGGGGATTGAGGCGGCGCTGCAGATCGCCAACGCCGGCAAGCAGGTGGTGCTGGTCGAGAAGGAAGCCAGCATCGGCGGGCACATGGCCGGCTTCGACAAGACCTTCCCCACGCTGGATTGCGCCGCGTGCATCCTCACCCCCAAGATGGTCTCCGTCGGCCAGCACTCGAACATCCGGTTGGTGACTTTCGCCGAGGTGGTGGATGTCTCGGGCCACGTCGGCAGCTTCCGGGTCAAGGTTCGCAAGCGCGCGCGCTACGTGGACGTGGAGAAGTGCAACGGCTGTGGGCTGTGCTACCAGATGTGCCCGGCCCACACGTACCCCTCGGCGCGGGTGCTGAGCCTGGCGGGTGAGAAGTTCAAGGAGACGCGCTACGGCCTGCCGGAGCCATCGGCTCCGGTGAGGATTGCCGTGACCGCTCAGCCGGCCGAAGAGGCGGCCGGATAGGAGGCGACTGCCGGTGGACACCGCCACCCTCGACCGCTTGTGCGATCGCTACACCGATGAGCAAGGCGCCATCGTCGAGCTGCTGCAGACGATCCAGGCTGAGGAGCACTATCTGCCGCGCGACGCCTTAGAGCGCGTCTCCACCAACCTCAACATCCCTCTCAGCCAGCTCTACGGCCTGGCCACGTTCTACCGGGCCTTCAGTCTCACGCCCGTCGGCCGGCACCAAGTGCTGTGCTGTACCGGAACGGCCTGCCACGTGCGCGGGGGCAAGCGCGTGGTCGACCACTTCCGGCGGATCCTGGGCATCGAGGTCGGGGAGACCACCGAGGACGGGCTCTTCTCGCTGCACACCGTCAACTGCCTGGGAGCCTGCGCCGTGGCTCCGGTCGCCGTGGTGGACGGGGTGTGCCACGGGGAGATGACCGCCGTGAACGTCGAGAAGCTCGTGCGTCAATACCGCAGCAAGTCAGGTGAGTGACGCCATGAAGGGGATCGAGGGTCTCAAGACCTGGCAGTCAGCGATCGAGGCGCAGCGCGACCCCGACGCCACGTGGATCGCCGTCTGCGCCGGAACCGGGTGTCTCTCACAGGGCGCCGCCGACCTGGCCGCCGCTCTGCGGGAGGCTCTCATACGCCACGGTCTGGAGGGCAAGGTGGATGTCAAGGAGACCGGTTGCCGCGGCTTCTGCGAGCAGGGGCCGCTGATCGTGATCCACCCCGACGGCATCTTCTACCCCCAGTTGAAGGCCGACCACGCCGAGCGCATCGTGACCGAGACCATCTTGCGCAAGCAGGTGATCGAGGAGCTCCTGTACCGGGACCCGACCAGCGGCCGGCGCTACGTGCACGAGGGCGACATCCCCTTCTACCGGAAGCAGATGCGCCTCGTGTGCCGGCTCAACGGACAGATCGACCCCACGCACATC
>VGFB01000249.1 GCA_016869015.1 Armatimonadota bacterium | reverse complement strand
GCCGCCGGGAGTGAATGGCGAGCCGGGGCGCTTGTCCCCATGCTCTCATCCCTCGACGTAGGGCCCGTCCGGAGGCAGTACATGGAGTTCGGTGTTGTCGGCAGCTCCTTCGTAGACTACTCCTGGCGCGATTTCCTGCAGGCGCTCGTGCGGCTCGGCGTGGACGCCATTGAGCTGGACACGCGACCGGCGGCTCACTGCAGCACTTGGTACCCCGATCTGGATCCGGGGCCGATCGTGGAGGACCTGAAGAACCGCAACCTCCGGGTCGGGGCGTTCGTGGTGAATGTGGACCTCGTCCAGGCGGACGAGGGAGCGCTGGAGCAAGAGGTGGCGGCGGCCCGGGACTGGATGGACCTCTCCTTCCGCTACCGCAGCGAGGTGATCCGGCTTTGCCCGCAGCGGCCGAAGCCGGGGCTGTCTCGACAGGCGATGCTGGGCTCGGTGCTGCGGGGTTGTCGAGCGCTCATCGAGCATGCCGAGGAGAGCGCGATGCTGGTGTGCCTGCATCCCGACACGGAGGTGTTGCGGGACGCGGTGACGCTGCGGAGGCTGGTTGAGGAGACGGGCTCATACAACCTGAAGGTGTCGCTGGACGTGCTGATGCTGCTGCGAGCGCTGCGGGACCCCGAGGCGGTTCGGTCGGCGGTGGACAGCCTGCTGGACCACACGGCCCACGTCGTCTTGCGCGACGGGAAGGTGAGCCCGGGCACCGGGGCCGTGACCGAAGCGCCGGTGGGACGCGGCGACTGCCCGGTGGACATGGTGGTCTCGGAGCTGACGGCCCGGAACTTCTACCGGCCGTTCTACGTCGCCTACGAGGGGAGCGGCGATCGGCTCGACGCGGTCGGCGAGGGCGTGAAGTACTTCCGCGACTTGCCGAACCGCATCCTGGAGGAGATGGGCCTGCTATGATCAAGCGAAGCGCGGGGGAGGTTCAGGCCGTCACCGTGGAGGCCGGCGCGCAGGACGTGCGCATCCAGTGGATGCTCGATGAGGCCTGCGGCGCGCCGAACTTCACACTCCGGAGGTTTGAGATCGATCCTGGCGGCCACACCCCGCTGCACGCTCATCCGTGGGAGCATGTGGTCTACGTGCTCCGGGGGCGAGGGACGGTCGTCGCGGGAGAGGCGGCGACGCCGCTGGGGCCCGATGAGGCGGTCCTGGTGTCCCCCGATGAGCGCCACCAGTTCAAGGCGGCCGACGATGAGGGGCTGGTTCTGCTGTGCCTGGTGCCCAACGGACCGGCGACCGCGCGTTAGCGCGCGGGCGATAAGGTGCGTGCTCCTGATCCTGCCGGCGGCGTTGGCTCTGCCGGCGGCGGCTCAGGACGGCGTGAACTTCGCCGTTTTCGGCGACAACCGGGGCGGGAAGGACGGCCTGCAGCCCGAGGTCTTCCCGCGGCTCGTGCGGCAGATGGCGGCGCTGAACCCGGAGTTCGTCATCGGCACGGGGGACTACATCTACGGGGCCGGGTCTCAGGATACGCTGCGGTACCAGTGGAACGAGTTCTTCCGGGCCATGGCGCCGCTGCAGGACAGGAAGCCGACCTACTTCGTCCCGGCCCCGGGGAACCATGAGATCGCAGGGGGAGCCGGCAACGCCCTCTTCGTGCAGTACTTCCGGCGGCTGTACTTCAGCTTCGATCGCGGCGGCAGTCACTTCATCATCCTGAACACCGAGGTTCCGGGCCAGGAGAGCCGCATCGCCGATCAGCAGCGCATCTGGCTGAAGAAGGACCTCGCCGCCGCCGCCAACGCCGCCCACATCTTCATCGCCCTGCACCGCCCCTTCTACCCCGTCGGCGCCCATCGGGGCGATTCGCTGGACATGTACCCGACGGAGCGCGACGGGCTGCACAGGATCTTCGCTCAGCACCGCGTGACCTGCGTCTTCGCCGGTCACGAGCACCTCTACAACCGCCAGACGCGCGACGGCGTCACCTACATCATCACCGGCGGCGGCGGAGCGCCGCTGTACGCCGAGCCCGAAGACGGCGGCTTCTACCATTTCCTCTCGGTCAAAGCGGACCGCCTGGGGTACAATATCGACGTAATCCGCGTGCAGTAGGCCGGGGCGCCCGACCCCGGGGCCGCTTGTCGCGGGGCGAGGCCTGTGCTATACTTCACGCGTCGGCCCAGCAACGAAGCACCGTATGAAGCTACTGCCGCCCGGCGGCTCGGCAAGCCGGCGCGGGGGAGGCTGCCTGCAATGAAGCACCGAAGTGGGGCCTGCGTGCGTGCCGTTCTCCTGCTGTTCCCCATGGCGTGTCTGGCCTTCGGCGGGTGCTCCAGCCCGGTGTTCACCGTCGTCGAGAAGCAGGTGTGCAAGGGCCTGGACGGCTCGGGCAAGCCGCTGGAGGAGACGACCGTGTTCGCCCCCGGCGACAGCCGCGTCTGCATCTGGTTCACCTACCGCAATGCGGGCGCCGGACAGGTGGTCAAGGCCAGGTTCAAACATGTGGATGCCCTGGGCGCGGAATCGACGGAAGAGGTTGAGCAGGAACTCAAGCCCGGCGCGGGCTCCGGGGTGGTGGAGTTGACGGGGGAGGAAGGCGGCCCGCTCGGAGTGGGCAAGTACACGGTCGAGCTGACGAACCAGTCGGACGTAAGCTACGGGCCGCCCCTGGCGTTCACGGTCCAGTGATCTGACCGGTCCGGAGCGCGGAGGCGAAGCCGCGGGCAGCGGTATCGTTCGCCTTCACGCTTACCCCACCCGGAGGAGACTCGGGGTTGCTCCGTCTGCGCACCGCCCTGGCGACCGTTGCGGTCATCGCCCTCGCCGGGCTGGCGAGACTCCACGTCGCCGGGGGCCTGGACATCGCGGCGACCGAGCGCGCGCTCGGGACGCAGCTTGCCCAGCTGGGGCTGCCCGCCGTGGGTAGTCGCCTCCTCAATCGCGCCTCCACGATCTACGCCGAACGGGTCCGCTCCGGGAAGGCCGCCGCCGCGCGGGCTCGCCTCGTCGAGTGTGAGTTCGCGCTGGCACAGCTCTTCCGCGAGCGAGGGAAGGCCGCCCAAGCCAAGCAGCACTACGCCCGGGTGAAGAGCGTGTCGCCTGAGCGGACGATCGAGGCAAAGGCCTGGTCGGCGTACGTGGATGCGCAGGCCGGTCAGACGGGTTCGCGGAAGGCGCTGTTGGGGCTCATGGTCGACGCGCCCGACGACCCCGTTCCGCCCCACCTGGTGGGTCGCCTCTTCCTCGAGGCGGGACAGCTCGCGGAGGCCGAGCGGTTTCTGAAGAAGAGCCTGGCCCTGCCCAACGGCAAGACCCACGCGGCGACGCTGGCCCTGGCCCAGGCCACGCAGAGCGCCGGCGGCGACGCCGCTCTTCAGGGCGCTCAGGAGGCTCTCGCGCTGGCAGTCACGCCGGGCGAGAAGCGCCGAGCGGCGCAGCTGCTGAAGGAGCTGGGAGCGGAGGGCCCCGACCCCACCGTCGCCTGGCTCCAGGCCTTCGGGAGGCAGCACCACTGGGGGCTGATTGCGGCCGCGGCGACGCTCGTGCTCTTGTTCTCGCCCACGTGGATCGGCCTGTTGGCGCGACTGGCGCCGACCCTGGTTGCCCCTCTGTACCTCCTGTCGCGATCCTCCGCCCCGTCGGCGATTCGGACCTACGAAGCGGCCCTGCAACGTCGCCCGAACAGCGCCGCGTTGCTTCGCGCGCTGGCGACCGCCTATCGACGCACCGGCATGGGCGCGAGACGAGCCTCCGATCTCTGGGAACGGCTCTACGCCCTCGACCCCGACGATGAGGAAGCGCGCGACCAGACCGTACGCTTGGCCCTGGAGACCGGCAGCGAGAGCGACGCGTCGCTGCGAGCCTGCCAGGATTGGTTTGAGGCCAACCCACAGCATCTGGACGCGGGAGCCGTGGCCGCGCATCTGGCCCGGGGGTACCGGGCTCGCTCCACCATGCCCCCGCCGGGGGCCCTGCCGGCGGTCGAGATGGCGGCGGCGGCCGCGCCGGGAGATCGGGACCTGCGCCTCTTCCTCGCCACCCTCCAATGCCACCACGGCCGACACCGTGAGGCGGCGGGTCTACTGGAGACGATGCTGGCGGAGAAGCCCTTCGATGAAGCGACCCGCCTGCAGTACGCTCACGCGCTCATCGGCGCCGGGGAGCCCTATGCGGCCTTCCGGCACCTGAGGCTCCTTCCCCCGACGGCGGAGACCACCACGGACCTGTATCTGGCCGGGGTCGCGGCCCAGAACGCCGGACGCCAACGGGAGAGCCTGAGGATCCTGCAGGAAGTGGTTCGCCGCGATCCCTCGCTGTTCGATGTGGACGAGCGCATCGCCGACGCCTCGGCGCGCGCCGTGCGAGGCCGGACGGGGCCCTGCGATCTCAGCGAGACGGTCGCCATCTGCGAGGCGCATGTCCTGCATCGTGCCGTGCATCCGCACTATGGCGATGTGCTGCTCCTCGTCTTCCGGCGGGACTTCTCCGATGCCCTCGAGTTCCCCAGCGTGTTTGCCGAGCAGTTCGGCCCCGAGCACGCGGCCCTTCCCGGCTGTGCGAGGGTGCTGGAAGCCGGATCGGATGAGGAGGAGTACTTCGTCGTCTACCAGACCCCGACCGGCGCCTCGTTGGCGCAGGTCCTGGAGCTACGAGGCCCGATGGCCCCCTCCGAGGCGGCGTCCGCCATGAGCCGGGTACTGGCGGCCCTGGCGGAGTTGCACGACGCGAGTCGCCTCCACGGCGACCTGCGCCTCGCCTCCGTCTGGCTGGACGACGATGTCGGAGCAACGCTGGTGGGCGCCGGCGCCTCGATGGTGGCTGAGGCTGCGCCGAATGCACCGCCGCCGGGCGCCCGTTCGCCCTTCAACGTGGCCCCCGAGGTCGTCCAGCAGCGTCACCTCTCCGCCGCGTCGGACATCTATGCCGCCGGCTGCATGCTGTATGAGCTGCTGGTGGGCTCGCCGCCCTTGCAGGGGCCGACCCATCTGGCCGCGATGATGGCGCACGTAACCATCGAGCCGGAGCCCCCGAGCATGAGGGCGCCCGGGATCCCCCCGGAGCTGGACGAGCTCGTGCTGTTTGCCCTGGCCAAGGCCCCCGCGCAGCGCCCCGCCACGGCGCGCTTGTTCGCCGACGCCCTGGCGGCGTTGTGCGAGGCCCGGGAGGAGCCCGCGTCGGCGCAGGAGCGCCTCGCCGTCGCGGAACTCGATCTGCCGCCCGCCGCCGATGTCATCCAGGCCGACCGGCCCGACGCCCCGATTGACCCGACCCGTTGGTGGACAGCCTACCATCAGCTCACACCCATCGCCACCGGGCGTTTCACGCGGGTCTACCGCGGCGCCCACCGCCAGTCGGGCGAGTGGCACGCCATCAAGCAGCTCCAGTTGCCCCACTCCGGGGGCGGCGCCGAGGGGCTGGCGACGGCGCGGGCGAGCCAGGCCCTCCTGCGGCTGTTTGCCAATGAGATGCACGTGCTGCAGGCCCTGTCGGAGGCGGACCCGCCGGCCGAGGGCCTGACCGTCATGCTGCAGGCCTACCGCTCGGACGAGCGCGCCCCCGCCTACGCCATGCCCCTGATGCACGAGACGCTGGCGGAGCACATCGAGCGGGAGGGGCCGATGCCCGAGGGGGAGGCCGTGCGCGCCTTCATCCCGCTCGCCCTGACCGTCGGGCGTCTGCACGAGCGGGCGATCGTGCATCGCGGGATCAGCCCTCGCAGCGTGATGTTCGACCGGCGGATGCTGCTGCTGCTCGGCGGCTTCGACGGCGCCTGCCGGCTGGCCGAGCGCGAAGCCTTGCTGGCCGTCGAGCACGAGGTGCAGCAGGCCTGCCGCTCGCCGCTGCAGGCGCTGGGGGACGTGCGGTATCTGTCGCCGGAGCGGTGTCGGGGTGAGGACTTCGACGCGCGGACCGACGTCTACTCACTCGGCGCGCTGCTCTTCTTCATGCTGGTCGGCGCCGCCCCCTTCGAGCGGCCGGATGAGATGCAGATCATGCTGGACCACGTGTCCTCGTTCCCGCCCCGCATCGAGGAGTGGCAGGTCCACGCCGGCCAACGGACCCAGGAGGTGATCGACCGGGCCCTGGCCAAGGCTCCCTCCGCGCGGTACCCCCATGCAGCCGCGATGGTCGAAGCGCTGACGGGGGAGACCTTCGGCGGCGACCGGTCCGCCTGAACCCGCGCCCAGACGGCTTGTCCGCCCCACGGGAGAGCGAGTGCCCCATGCCGAACC
>VGFB01000248.1 GCA_016869015.1 Armatimonadota bacterium | reverse complement strand
TCGTCCGTCGAGGTCCCGTAGAGGCTCGCTTCGAGTCGGTCCCACGGGCCGGAGGGCGCGACGCGGCGGAGCGAAGCGAGCATCTGCTCGGCGTTCAGGCTGGACTCGCACCAGGGACACGCGCCGGCGCCTGCTGCGCGCACGGTGTCGACCAGCCGCCGGAGGGCGTCGGTCTGGGAAGCCTCGCTCTCGATGTGCTTTACCGCCACGGGAGACACGGGGGTCTGACAGAACGGGCACGGCAGCTTCGCCTCCGCACCCGGAGCCGCGCCCGAGCGGTCGGCAGCGGCCATGGCGCGCTCAACGATGAGGCCGGCCTCGCGCGGGTCGAGCGTCTGCCGGCAAGCCGGACACTCGCAGGCCGTCCCTTCCGCCGCGGCCCGCATGAGCGCCAGCACGGCCGTGAAGCTCGTGCTCGCCGCCTCGACGTGGCCCTCCCGACCACACACCCGGCACACCGGGGCGGTCTCTGAGCTCATCCTGGGCCTCCTTGGGAGGGTCCGCGTCTCTGAGGGCGCGCATTCCACGGGGTCGGCGCGGCGACCTCCGGGGCTTGCCCTCGTTGCCGGGCGGAGGAATCCCAAGGGTCACATGCGAAGCAGCCTTGGGACAACCGTTGCCGTCGATCCTGGGGGCGGCGGTCGCGCGTCCGTCGCCGCCCGCGCCCTGTGAGAGGGAGTCGCGCCATGAACGCCAAGCCTGCGACGATCGCCGCGCGCATGATGGCGGCCCGCGCTGCCACGCTGAGCGGAGCGCCCCGCGTGTCCTGCCCGTTCTGCGCCACCTCGGTACCGGGTTGGCGCATCGGGAAGACGCTCCAGATCCCCTTCCTGTACGGGGAGGAGATCGTCGACGTGCCGGAGGTCGTGGAGCTCAAGGCGCAGGTGGCGAGCACCGGCAGCGGGGCGTGCCCGTGGTGCGGCGAGGAGATCGACGAGGCGAAACTCGAGGCAGCCGTCGGCCGCGTAACGCTGTTCGCGAGCATCGGGAAGCCTGGCCCGAAGCCATGGGAGGTCGACGCTCCGACCCGGCCTGGCACGAGCCTCTTCGACCGCCTTGAGAGGGACCTGTACCGCCCGTCGTCCGACACCGTCTCCGGTTCGAGCCTGGGAACCAAGCGGTAGGGCGCCGGGCCCGTGCCGTCCGCCGCCGCGGATGGGGGTGAGCGATGGACTGCCCGAACGGCCACGGGGCGATGGTCGCCGGCCGCCGGTACTGCGTGTGCGAGGAATGCCGCCATCGCGTGCCCCTGGGGCCGGTGGAGCCGGTCCTCGTCCGGGCGCCTTCGCTGGGCGCGCTTCTCCCCTCCCTCCCTTCCACGGTGGCTCTGGTCCTGGATGAGTATGCGCGCGAGGCCGATGACTACCTCGCGCTGCACCGAATGAGCGGCGCGCTGGAGATCGTCGCGCGCTTCCTCACCGTTGCGGCACTCACCGACGTGTGGCAGCGTCGCGTATGTCCCGAGGACGGCTTCCCCGAGGCGCTGGTCACACAGCTCCTGCAGCACCTCGAGCGGCCGACGCTGGGCAGTTGGCGGGTGCTGGTGGAGGCGGCCGTCGCGGCGGCGCCGGGTGAGGGCACCGTCCCGGGGCTGGCGGGGTATGTGCGGCGGTTCGCCGACGCCCTGGGCGGGGCGAACGCCGACCCGCTTCAGGAACTCCTCCCGATGCGGAATGCCCTCGCCCACGGCGGGCGGCTGTCGGAGACGAGGGTGCAGGAGTTCCTCGCGGCCCATGCGGAGCGGTTCGAGGAGCTGATGGCGGGCTTGGAGTTCCTGTCGGAGGAGGCGGGCGTCGCGCTGGTGGCGTCTCCGGCGGAGGGACCGGCGAGGCTGCTGCGCGGCCTGCCGCCGGAGTACCCCGAGTTCGACCGGTCGACGCTGCCCGAGGGCTTCCGGCAGGCCGGACCGGACCGGATGTTGCTGGTCACGCCGAACGGCGTGCTGGACCTGTGCCCGCTGCACGCCTATGGCGAGGTGATGCAGGTCGAGAAGGACCAGCTCGTCGGGCAGGGCGAGGAGGCGATCCAGCTCTACGCGCGCAGCGACGCCGCGGCGGGGGTGGACTACACGGCGCTGGGCAGCCGCGCCTCCAGCTCGCGCGGGAAGCCCGACTGGGAGACGCGCTTCGCCGAGGTCTTCCGGCTGGAGGCGTGGCGCAGCCGCGTCGAGGTCGGGAGCGCGCTGGCACGGTACACCTTCAGCCGCCGGATGGACGATCTGCTGCGACTGTTCGTGGGGCGGGACGAGCAGGTCGCGGCCGCGGCGGAGATGATCGACGCCACGGAGAGCGGCGTGCTCTGGCTGGCCGGCAAGCCGGGCATGGGCAAGTCGGCGTTCATGGCGAAGCTGGTGCGGGATGCCCTGGAGCGTGGAGGAGTGGGCCACCGCCAACAGGGGACACATATGGAAAGCGAAGTCAAGAGCAATGGTGTCCCCGTGCCCTCGAACGATTGACTTCGCGGGCGCTCGGTCGGCTGGGCGGCAGGGCCGTGAGCCGTAGCGCGACCGGGATCGGTTGAGGTCTCTCGCACGGCTCGTTGTTCGCCAGGGCTACCGGAGGGTCGGGGCTCGTCAGCGCGAGCCAGACACATATTGGGGCCTCGAGGGCCACAGTAGCTTCTGGGCTTGCCCGGGGGCCTAACCAATCCTGGAGGCTTTGGCGAGCCAGTCCCCTGTTTGAGGCTGTCCCCGGACCCAAGGCGAAACGGCGAGAGACAACGCAAAGTCCCGGTCGGGTCGTGAGCTTCGGGTACGCCCGCCCCGCCGTGCGGGGCCACCGGTGTGAAACGTGGTGGGCGACCGAAGCGAAACCCTCTAGTTTGAGCGGAGGCCGTCCACCACGTTTCACACCGGTGGTGACGGCCTCGGTCGGCGTGCCGGCCTGTCGCGTGTCAGGTGTTCGCGCTAGGCGGCGGATCTCCGGGGCGGCACGGTGGGCCACGGCAACGGATCACCCTCCTGCCGCGGGTGGTACGCGGTCCCCTCCCGCCACAGGGCCCAGAGCGTCGAGACGATGGAGCGAGCGACGGTCAGCCGCGCCTTCTCCGGCGCGAGGCGGTCCGCCATCAACCGCTCGTACTGCGCGGCGAAGGCGTTGTCGCCGGCCCCGATTGCGGTTACCGCGGCCCCCTTCGCCACGTTCTTCAGGCGCGGATTGCCCCGGCGGGTCAGGTGCGGCGGCTCGCTCTTCTCACCCGATCGGCGCTGGACCACGCCGATCCCACAGTAGGTCCAGAGCTTACTCCGCGAGGCGAACCGATGCGGCGTATCGACGATCGCATAGAAGGTCGCCGCTCGCACCCAGCCGATCCCCGGCACCGCGACGAACCGCCGGATCGGCTCGAAAGTCCGCGCCTGCCGGAGCAGCCGGGCCCGCAGTTGTGCCCGCCGCTCCTGGGCCTGATCCAGCGCCTCCCACAGCCAGTCCACCTGAGCATGGCTGCCCGCGCTCGGCAACTGCGAACGCCACGCCTCCCGCGACTCGGCCCGGTACAGCTCCCGGTTGAAGCACCGCACCCCATGCTGAGCGAATTTCGCCTTCAGCCGGTTCCGGCAGCGCGTCGTCTCCGCCACCGCGTCGTGGTGCATCAGCACCAGCTCCTTGAACACCTGCCGCTCCAACTCGTCGGTGTGATGCACCGGGTGAATCTGGCCTCCGCGCAGCAGCCCCGCCAGCTTCCGCGCCGCCTCTCGATCATCCAGCTTCTCGTCCTTCCCGATCAAACGATTGTGCCACGGCTCGGCGACCACCACCTCATCGGCATACGGCTTCAGCACCCGGTACACCCAGCTCGCCAGCGTGCTCTCCTCGAACACCACCCGCTTCCGACCGCCTACCGCACCCACCGCCTCCCGCAAGCTCTCGCAGGAAGTCGACCAGTTGCCCTCGAACATGATCTTGCCCCGGCCGTTCACCACCGCCATCGCGAACGTCAGGGCATGAACGTCCAAACCAATGTACAGCATCTTGAGGGGCCTCCTTCGTGGTCAGGATGTCTCCGACAACATCCCTTGCCACGTCAACCTGGAGCGCCCCTCTTTCCATACTACCACTCCTCATTCCCTGCGAACGACGGGCAGGAAGTGGGACAGTCCCAACAGCTCCACCGCGTCCTGAGACTGCCTCGCCTGTCCCTTGTGGTCTGTCAGCCGGGATGAATGGGGTTGTAGGAGCGGCTTCAGCCGCGACGCCATCGCCGTAGGAGGGCCTGCACGCAACATCGTCGCGGCTGAAGCCGCTCCTACAACCAGTGAGATCACGGCTGAGAGGACACTAGCTTCCGCCCAGGTTCCCGGAGGAGCGTGACGATGAACCGTCCCGAGTTGGAGGCCGTGGCTGCGGCGGCGCGGGAGTTCCTCGACCGCGAGGATGAGCGCCGCGAGGAGGCCCTGGAGTTCTCGCGACAGGTCATCCGCACTGCGTCGGCCATCATCAAGCACGCCCACCGGGAGGAGTACGAGGACGCGTGGGCACTGCTGACCGAGGCGGGCGAGGCCGTCAGGGAGATGAACGCGCGGCTGCAGGCGTCGCCGTCGTTGTGGTTCGCGGGGTTTGTGACCGATGCGCTGAAGGAGTACGCCGAGGCGCACCTGACGCTGCGCATCGTGCGGAGCGAGCCGCTGCCGCCCCCCGAGGAGATCGGCGTCGCGCCCGCGACCTATCTGAACGGGCTGGCCGAAGCGATCGGCGAGATGCGGCGGCACGCGCTCGATCTCATTCGGGTGGGCGAGCCGCAACGGGCCGTGGCGGTGCTGGACGAGATGGATGACTACTACACGCTGCTGATGGGGTTCGACTATCCTGAGGCGGTCACCCTCGGGCTCCGCCGCCGGACCGACGCCGCCCGGGGCCTCGTCGAACGCACACGCGGCGACGTCACCACCGCCCTCCAACAGGCCCGCCTCGAGGCCAAGATGGCGCAGTTCCAGTCGCAGGTGAGCGCGGAGTAGGACCTCGGCGCGGACGTGCGCGGGAAAGGGGACGGAGCCCTTTCCCACGCTAGCTGCCGAAGGGGCCTCCGGCGCGGAACAGCGTCCAGAGCGTCAGGCCCACCATCACGGCGGCGAGGAGGGTCTTGAGCAGCGAGCCGGCGGCGCGACCCAGGAAGGCGCCCCAGCCGGCGCGGCGCGCTTCCTCGTCAGGTCGGCCCTGGCGCAGTTCGTACCAGTACCCGCCGAGGTAGCCGCCGAGCATCCCTCCGGCGAGCGGCGCGATCACGGCCCCGATGACCGACCCGGCGGGGCCGCCGAGGCCGCCGATCAGCGGGCCGACCCAGCCGAACAGCAGCGCCCCACCCAGCCCGCCGATCAGCGCCCACACCGCTCCGCGCGCCGAGCCGCCGTAGCGCTTGGTACCCCACGCGCTCAGGAGGTTGTCGCCCGTCTCGGCCAGCACGGTGAGCGCCAGGAAGAGGAGGAGCATCCACGCGGGCGGGCGCTGCCAATCGCTGCACGCGGACAGCACGAACGCAACGAGCAGCACCGCCACGCTGCCGGGTATCCCCAGCAGGCAGGCGACGACCCCGGCGACCATCACGGCGATCGCCAGGACGATCCCGACCCACAGGAGTGCCGTAACCATGCCCTGTCTGTTCGGGGCCTGGAGGCCGGGTTCCTGCGGGACAAGCGCGGTCGGGACAGGAGTCCCGACCTACGCGACGCGTTGCGCGAGGACGGTTGCGATCTCGGCGACGCGCCGGCCCAGGACGCGGCAAAGGTGCAGCTCCGTCTCGTCGGGCGGGCGGTCGCCCATGGGCTGCGCGACGTGCGAGGGGCCGTAGGGCGTCCCGCCGGTGGTCGTAGTGAGCAGCTCCGCATTGGAGTACGGCACGCCCACGATGATGAACCCCAGGTGGATCAACGGGGCGTACATCGTGAACGCGGTGGTCTCCTGGCCGCCGTGGAGGCTGCCGGTGGACACGAACGCGCCGGCGGGCTTGCCGATCGTCGCCCCGCTGAGCCACACGCCGGCCAGCGAGTCGAGGTAGTTCTTCAGCTGCGCGGCCATGTTCCCAAAGCGCGTCGGCGAGCCGAAGATCGCGCCGTCCGCCTGCGCGAGCGCTTCGCTCGTCACGAGCGGGTACTCCCGCAACAGGCGCTCGTGGGTCGCCAGCCAGCGCTCGTCCCGCTGCATCACCTCGACCGGAGTCATGACGTCCCCGGTGAAAGCGAGCCTCGGCTCCGCGCCCGCCTCCCCC
>VGFB01000247.1 GCA_016869015.1 Armatimonadota bacterium | reverse complement strand
CGCGCCTTTGGGAGGGGCCGCATGCGAGGCGAGACGCATCCGCCGAGCATCCGGCCCGCCGTGTCGCGAACAGCGCGGGCTGGATGGCCCTGTGGGCCATGCGGCCCCTCCCTACTTGATCCCCGTCAGCGTGATGCCCTGGATGAAGTGCTTCTGGGCGAGGAAGAAGATGAGGATGGCGGGGAGGGTCATCAGGAGGGAGCCGGCCATGAGCATGCCCCATTCGGCGGCGTGCTCCTGCTGGAACTGGAACAGGCCCAGCGACAGCGGCGTGAGGCGCAGGTCGTTGAGGTAGATCAGCGGGCCCATGAAATCGTTCCACGAGCCGAGGAACTGGAAGATCGCCACCGCCGCCAATGCCGGCCGGATCAGGGGCAGCATGATCCGCCAGAAAAGCCCGAAGTACGAGCAGCCGTCGATCTTCGCGGCGTCCTCCAGGTCGCGAGGGATGGTCATCAGGAACTGGCGCAGCAGGAAGATGAAGAACGCGCTCCCGAAGAACGAGGGCAGCCACAAGGGGACCAGAGTGTTGTACGCGTGGAGGTTGCGCACGATCAGGAAGACGGGCACCATCGTCACCTGCGGCGGGAGCATCATCGTCGAGAGCAGCACCACGAACACGATGTCCCGCCCCGGCCAGCGCAGCCGCGCGAAGGCGTACGCCACCATGCTGCACGCGAGCAGCTGCCCCACGATGTTCAGCAGCACCAGCAGAACGCTGTTCTTGGCGAAGGTCCAGAAGGGCACATAGCGGATCGCCTCGCGGTAGTTGCGGGCGAACTTATCGAAGGTCGCGCGGGTGGGCGAGGTCGGGGAGACGACGACCTGCAGCACCCACTTGTCGGTCGGGAGCGTCTCCACAGCCATGGTGGGCACGAGGACGATCTCCAGCGAGCGCCGGTCGCGCGGCGGCGTGAAGGTCCAGGTGACGTCCTGCCACTCGCCGTTGCCCATGATGAAGGGGTGCTTCGAGCGGTAGGCGCCCCCGGGCGTGAGCAGCAGGAGGTTCACGTGCCGCCAGGACTCGTCGTCGTGGAGGCTCAGGGAGATGCGCTCGACGCGTTCGGGAGCCGGGACCTCGGCCGCGAGCGTCAGCGCGCCGTGCCGGTCGTCGTAGTAGACGCCCTTGGCGGCCTCGCCGTCCACCCGTCGGTCCCCGATCATCGCCAACGAGGATGACTTCTCGGCCCAGGGGATCCACTCCACGGCAGACCGGGCCAGCGCGTCGGCGTTGGAGGCGTCCAGCAGCCTCAAGCGCCCCACCGCGAGCTGCTTATGTGCGCGCGCCCACACGGAACTCAGCGTCTCGACGGAGACGGCATGGGCGGCGGCCTCGGCAGCGGCCCCGGCCTCACGAGCGACAGTCTCCGGCGGAAGGCTGTCCCGAACTTGCTCCCACAGGCCGCGGGCGACCTGTTCCCGAGCCTCCGGAGGCAAGTCCAGCTTCGCCTCGGTGGCCAGCTCCTCCGCCCGCTGCCACAACGCCACGCGGAGGGCCGGCTCGAGGCGCTCCCAACCCTCCCGCGAGACGGCCGCCGGCCGCTGAGGCGGCTGGTACGCGCGCTGATCGATGTACGGGGACTCGGACGAGTACCACGGTATCTTCGGGACCCAGTTGAGGCGCTCGGAGAAGATCTCCTCATCACCCTTGAACGTGGTCGTCACCAACCACACAAACGGGAAGGCGAACAGCACCGACCCCGCGAGCAGCGCGAGGTGCAGCGCGGCCTTGCGAAGACCCGCCCGGCCCTTACCGCCCGTCCTGCGTCTGGCCCTGGCCGTCCCTGTCACCGGTGACCCGTCCTCTGTTGCCGGCCGTCACTGGTCGTAGTGCACCCAGCGCTTCGAGAGCTTCAGTTGGACCAGCGTGAGCGCCAGGATGATCCAGAACAGCACCCACGCGAGCGCCGAGGCGTAGCCCATCTTGAAGTATCTAAACCCATTATTGAACAAATAGTAGACATAATATAGAGTGGAATCGACCGGGCCGCCCTGAGTCATGATATAGGCCTGGTTGAAGATCTGGAAGGTGCCGATGATGCCCATGATCGTCGAGAAGAAGATGTAGGGGGTCAGCATCGGCAGCGTGATGGCGGTGAAGCGGCGGAGCGGCCCGGCGCCGTCGATCTCGGCGGCCTCGTAGTAGGTCTGCGGGATGCCCTTGAGGCCGGCGAGCCAGATGATCATGCCCTGGCCGGCGCCCCAGAGGCCCATGAGGATGATCGAGGGCTTGGACCAGGCGGCATCGGTGAGCCAGTTCGGTCCGCCGACGCTCAGCGCCGCGAGGCCGCGGTTGATGAGCCCGTGCTGCGGGTTGAGGACCCACATCCACAGGATGCTGGAGGCGACGGTGGGCACGATGGCGGGCATGTAGTAGATCGTCCGGTAGACGGTCAAGCCCCGCACCGCGGAGTTGAGCAGCATCGCGACGCCCAGTCCAATCGCCATGCCGATCGGCACGCCCAGCACCATGAACCACGTGTTGCCCAGGGACTTCCAGAAGAGCGGGTCCTCGGCAAGAAGCGTTTGGTAGTTGTCGATCCCGGTGAAGCGCGGCGCGTGGAGCACATCGTAGCGGCAGAAGCTCAGCACGAGGCTAACGACCACCGGTCCGCCCGTGAAGATCAGGAAGCCGATGAGCCACGGGGAGGCGAAGGCGTAGCCCGCCCAGGCTTCGCGGCGCCCCCCGGGTGACGAGGTGAGCCGGCGCCTGAGGAACGGGTACGCCACGGCAGATGCCAGGGCCACGAGCAGCAGCGAGCCGAGGGCGACCGCCGGCCAGCTGACGGGCCGTCCGGTCGACTCCTCCGCCAGGAGGTCGAGCTGCTTCTGCACCTCCTTCGCTCCGGCGGCCATCGCCTGCTCGGGCGTCTGCTCGTGGTAGACGGCCGTGTCCATCGCGCGGGCATGCTGATCCCACAGCAACTGGCCCACGGGCGTGACCGGGCGGAAGCGGCTGGCGGGCATCAGGTCGATGAACAGGCGCAGGTACTCGTTCAGACGGCCCTGCTTCGGGGCGAACTCGGCGAAGGCCATCTCATTGGTGCGCCGGTTCGCGTACATCCACGGAACGTACGTCCGGCCCCAACTCCGCGCATAGGCATGCTCGGCGGCGCTGTCGAGGCGCCCGGCCTCCATCGAGTTCATGAACTTCACGAACTCCCAGGCCTCCTCCGTGTGCCGCGCGCCCTGAGGAATCGCCCAGGAGAAGCCGCCGGACCAGGTGATCGGCTCCCGCCCCTCCGGCACAGGCGCGGGAACCACGCCGAACCGCAGGTCGGGCTTGTACCGCGCGATGGCCTCCAGGTGCCAGTTGCCGTTGATCACCATCGCGACCTTGCCGATGAGGAACGGGTCGAGCTCCCCCGTCTGGAAGCTCGCGGCAAAGCCGTTGACCTCCTCGGCGCCCCCCAGGGCGTCGTAGACGTCGGCGACGTACTGCAGGGCCTGCACGTTCGCGGGCGCATCCAGCGTGCAGCGCAGCCCGTCGGGGCTCATGAACTCCCCGCCGTTCTGCCAGGCATAGAGGTACAGCCACGAGTTGCCGTAGTTGGGGATGAAGCCGATGCGGGTGATCTTCCCGCTCGCATCGCGCTCGGTCAGCTTGACCGCGTAGGCCTTCAGCTCGTTCCAGGTGCGCGGCGGGACGACCTTCCCTTGCGCGTCCACGTAGCCGGCCTGCCGCAGCAGAGCCTCGTTGTAGTACAGCGCGCGGTCGTCGGTGTTGATCGGGATGCCGTAGACGCGCCCCTGGTAGACGACCTCCTCCCAGCAGGCCTTGTAGAAGTCCTCGGGTCGCACGGCGTCGGGCTGGCCCTGGTCGCGCTCGATGAGATCGTCTAGCGGCAGGAACGCCCCGCGCGCCGCCCAGCCGCCGATGGAGAAGCGGTCCTGGTTGATGCAGTCCGGCGGCGCGCCCCCGGCGATACCGCACATCAGCTTCTGCTCATCCATGCGCCCACCCGAGGCGCTCGTGACGAGCCGAATGCCCGGATGCTGCCGCTCGAACTCATCGAAACACTTCCGCCACCCCTCCCGGTTCCACACGCCCCAGATGACAAGCTCGGTGGGCGACTCGGCGCGAGCAACGGTCAGCAGCAGGGACGCCAACGAAGTGCCCAGCAGGAACCCGGCGCAAGCAGTCGCACGTCTAACCATGGGAGCACCAAGAGGTCCCTTCGTGCCCGGCCAGCGGGCGACCTTCCGGGGCCGAGCGCAGCTCCCCGCGTCTGGTCGGATGACATTCGGTGGGGGAGCAGGATGGCGTGGTTCATCGGCGCGGCGGCCGTGCTGGCTCTCGCGCTGCTGTTCGGTTGGGCCTTCCTCCTCTTGTGGGCAGCCGCACTTCTGTGGCCCGGCGCGGGACAGGACCGGTCCCGGGGTGTGAGGTTGCTGCTCGGGGGGCTGCTGTGGATGATCTGCAGCCCGGGTACGTGGTTCAGCCTGCCTTTGAGGATGGGTCCGAGATTCGTGGCGCCGGACGGCGTCTCGACGGCGTGGGTGCGCCAGGGCCTGGGGTACTCGCATTGGGTATGCTGGCGCAGCCCACGCGGGGACGGGAACCTCCTTCTGGGCATGCCCCCTGGCACCTTCTACCCCGACTACAGCCTCCCGGCCGACCTCGCGTGGCTGCCCACCGGCGACGCCTTCTACGTAGGGTGGGCGGGCGGCGCCTCCCCCCACGACCCTCCCGTCGTGGAGGTAGCAACGGGTGCCTGCCGCCACCTGACCCCCGAGGAAGTCGCATGGCTGCTGCAGCCCGGGCGGCTCGATGAACGCGCTCACGACTACCTACAGGGGAACTGAAGCCAGGACTGCGACCTCACCCACGCCCGGCCTGACGGGTGATGAGCGTGGTGTTCGGGTGCCGCCGCGCGAACTCACCGAAGCACTTCCGCCACCCCTCCCGGTTCCATACGCCCCAGGTGACGAGCTCGGTGGGCTCGGCCGCGGACCCGAGCGACGCGAGGAGGAAGGCCGCGATCGCGGTGAGCAGGGCGCGGCGCATCCCGCTTGGGCAGTTCGACGATGCAGCGATCCGCGAGGCGTACATCAGCCAGTACACGGAGTACCCGGTAAAGGCAGGCAAAGGTCGCGCCGATCCTCGTCGGTCGGCGCGTTAGCCCGGCTCCTCGTTGGTGGAAGCGCCGCCCAACCGGGTCCTGGTGGTCGTCAGCCGGGACGGGGCGTCGGTCCCCTCGCCGGGTCCAACTGGGCGAGGGTCAACCGGACCAGTCTTCGCACTCGATGCCTGGGACCTGCCCGAAGTCGCCACGGTTGCGGGTGACAACCACGGCGGCGGCGAGACGCGGCGATGGCGGCGATGCGCAGATCGTTGGTCCCGACCCGGACACCGGCGCGGCGCCAGGCGATGAAGCGAGCCTCCTCCGGGGCAGCGTATGGCAGGATGGCGATGGCGGCCAACTCGACGGGCAACTGGGCCAGTCGGCTGTAGGCGTACCACAGGGCCGGTCCGCCCCGGAGGTTGTGCCGGCTTACCTGAGCCTGCCAGCCGTGAGCCAACTCGGACACGGTGACCACGCCGATGGCCATCTCGTCGGCGGGCGTGCTCAGGACGCGCGCGACCACGGCCGGGTGGCCCCCGAGGAACAGGGAGAAGTGGTCCGTGTCGAGCAGGTAGCGCGTCACGGCGCATCGTCCCCGCTGAGTTCCGTCCGGTCGGCCTGCATCGCGAGGGCCTCCTGTGAGCTCAGGGCCCCCCGGTATGCCTGGATCTCCTCGAGGACGGCCGCGAACTGCTGGTCGCCTTCGTACAGCCCCGCCAAGGGCGCCCAACCGTGTGCTGCCACCTCAACCTCCACGAGCCGCGCGTCGCGCACCACCTCGGCGATGGCCGCTCTCGCACCTGCGATCGCCTGCGCCTCGGTCGGGGCGGAGACCTCGACCGAAGGCAGAGACAACACCCGCGCCGTATAGCCCCGTCTCGCGTTCCCCCGGACGAGCACCTGGTAGGTCATGGGCCTCACCCCTCTGTCGCCGTTCCATCCCACGACGGCATTGTACCGAACAGGGGGGGATCTGCCAAGGCCCGGCGACGGGTGCGGCCGCAGAAGGTAGGTGGGTTGGGGGAGTGTGGCCGTCAGCCCCGAAGGGGCGACTGATGGCTAGCCAGGGTCCCGCCGTGCGGGACCCTGGGTTCCCGCCCCCCCCCAGCCCTCCCCGCCCCGAAGGGGGCGGGCGGAACCCAAGGCCCGCCGGCCCCTCGCGGGGCCGG
>VGFB01000246.1 GCA_016869015.1 Armatimonadota bacterium | reverse complement strand
GCGGGCCCAGCGGCGCACGAGTGTTCATCCACCACGGCGTCGGGCGGAGGACGGCTTCCCCGGTTGGACGAAGCACGAGCAGGACCCCAAGACGAGTTCGGGAGGCTCGAGTATGGAAGCCGCACCCTCGCGCACCGCATGGTTCACCGAGGCGAAGTTCGGGATGTTCATCCACTGGGGCTTGTACGCACAAGCGGCGGGCCTCTGGCAGGGACGCCGCTACTTCGGCATCGGCGAGTGGCTGATGCACCGGGCGCAAGTCCCCGTGGCGGAGTATGAGACGCTTGCCGCGCAGTTCAACCCCCGCGGCTTTGAGGCCCGGGAATGGGTCGCCATCGCCAAGGCAGCCGGGATGAAGTACATCGTCATCACCGCGAAGCACCACGACGGTTTCGCGATGTTCCATTCCCAGGCCTCGCCGTACAACATCGTGGAGGCCACGCCTTTCGGGCGGGACCCCCTGCGGGAGCTGGCGGACGCGTGCGCGGAAGCCGGCCTGCGCCTGGGCTTCTACTACAGCCAGTGGCAGGACTGGCACGAGCCTGGGGGCGCGGGGAACGCGTGGGAGTTCCCCAACAGCGCCGAGCACTTCGCCGAGTACTTCGAGACGAAGTGCAAGCCGCAGGTGGGCGAACTGCTGACGAACTACGGCCCCATCGGGCTCATCTGGTTCGACACGCCCGGGGCCATGACGCGGGAGCAGTCGCTGGAGCTGGTCGACCTGGTGCGGTCGCGGCAGCCCGACTGCCTCGTTAGCAGTCGCGTCGGCAACGACGTGGGCGACTTCCTCGACCTGGGGGACCACGAGCTGCCCGCCGAGGTGATCGAGGGGCCTTGGGAGGCGCTGTTCACCCACAACGACAGCTGGGGCTACGTGCAGTTCGACCAGAACTGGCGATCCACCCGCGAGCTGCTCGGCATTCTGCTGAGAGTGAATGGGAAGGGCGGCAACTTCCTGCTGAATGTCGGCCCGACGGGAGAGGGGCGGCTCCCGGAGGCCAGCGTGCGCGCGCTCCAACGGATAGGCTCGTGGGTCCACGCGAACCAGGAGGCGATCTACGGCTCGACCCCCTCGCCCTTCCCCGAGTTGGCCTGGGGGGAGTGCACTGCGAAGCCGGGCGCCCTGTACCTGCACGTGCTCACCCCCCCCGACGACCGCATCCTGCGCGTGCCGGGACTTGCGAGCGGCGTCCGGGAAGCTCGGCTCATGGACGCCGGGACGGAGCTGCCCTTCGCCTGGGAGGGCGACGATCTGCTGATCACGCTGCCCGAGCCCTCACGAGGCTCGCTCGCCTCCACGGTCCGCGTCTCCTGCGAGGGCGAGCTGGACGTGGACCCTACGCGGACGCTGATGCCCGGCCTCGCGAACACGCTGGCGCCGGCCGAGGCGAACGTCTGCGGCCAGACTCGCCGCGGCAAGCACTCCTGGATGGAGGAGTTCGGCGACTGGAAGCACCTCCGCACCCTCGAGGGCTGGCAGGAGCCGTGTGATGCCGCGGAGTGGACGTTCCGCACCGTGGCGCCCACGGAGGTGCGCGTGACGCTGACCTACAGCCGCTCGGGCCCGGCCGGCCGCGTGGGCGAGATGTGCGTGGCCGATGAGGTCCTCTGGATCGAGGCGCAGAACACCGGGACCGAGCCGCGGCACCGCTTCAGCCACACGGTCGGCGTGCTGCGACTGAACGGGCCCGGCGTCCACATCCTCCACCTCGCCCCGACGGAGCCCGGCGACGAGCTGTTCCGGCTGGACGCCGTGACGCTGGAGCCCTTTGCGTAAGCGCTCCCAGCTCCCTCGAGGAGGGGCACCATGGTCTGTCTGATCCTGCTGTCATCCCTGGGCTGCGCTGAGACGCTCAGCCTCGCGCGCGACGGCCGGCCGACGGCGACCATCGTCCTGCCCGCGCAGGCCGAGCCCGTCATCGAGGGCGGCGCGTTGGACCTCCAGCACTACGTGCAGGCGATCTGCGGCGTGGAGCTTCCGATCGCCCGCGACGGGAAGCGCGTCGAGGGAGTCGGCCTGTACCTCGGGCGCTGCGAGCCGACGACGGAGGCTGATCTGCCCGCCCCCGATCTGAACCCCGAGACTTACGCCATCCGCGTGCGGGACGGGAGTGTGTTCCTCACCGGCCGATGGCCGACGCCGGTCCGGTTCGCGGTGACCTCCTTCATCGAGGACACGCTCGGCGTGCGCTGGTTCGCGCCCGGGGAGCTGTGGGAATCGGTACCGGCGGGCCGGCCGGGCGAGCTGACGGTCGAGGTCGTGGACACGGTCAAGGTCCCGGACACCTCCCCGCGCATCTGGTCCGGGCACGCGTGGACCGAGGACTGGAAGGCCTGGAACCTCCGCAACAAGACGGTCCTGAGCGAGGTGGTCCCGCGCCGGCAGTTCCAGAACTTCCTGCAGCAGGTCTTCCCGCCCGAGAAGTACGCCGCCGAGCACCCGGAGTACTACCCGCTGATCGACGGGCAGCGGTGGATTCCCACCGCGTCGGACCGATACTGGCGCCCCTGCGAGAGCAACCCGGACGTGATTCGCCTGACCGTGGAGTACGCGCGGAAGTGGTTTGACGACAACCCCAACATCGACAGCTTCTCGCTGGGCATGGATGACATCTCGCACCTGTGCAGCTGCGAGAACTGCCGGGCCTGCGACCCGGCGCCCGATTCGTACGAGAAGCGGGAGTTCTCCGACCGCCACTACAAGTTCGTCAACCTCATCGCCCGCGAGGTCGCCCAGACCCACCCGGACCGCTACGTTGGAACGCTGATCTACCACATCGCCCGCAAGCCCCCGGCGACCGTGCCGAAGCTCGAAGACAACGTCTTCGGCTTCATCACCGAGACGAGCGCGCTCTGGTGGCGGGAGGGCCTGCAGGCCGCCGACCACGAGCTGACCTGGGAGTGGGCGCGGCGCTGCAAACACCTGTCCCGGTACGACTACTACGGCTTCGCCTCGATGGCGCCGCGCTACACGCCCCATCACATGGCCGAGCAGATCCGGTTCGACAAGAACCTCGGCCTGGAGGGCATGTACATCGAGGTCTACACCCTCCTGCCCCACACCGCGCCGATGATCTGGGCCACCGCGAAGCTGCAGTGGGACCATCAGCTCGACATCGACGCGCTGCTGAACGAGTTCTTCACCCGCCTGTTCGGCAGCGCCGGGCCCACGATGCAGCGGTACTTCGATCTCCTCGAGCGCGCCTACAACGCCCCACGCGAGCCCCACGGCTGGGAACACCGCGACATCCGCGCCCAGGCACTCGCCATTTCGCCCGAGGCCTGTGACGAGGGCTTCCACCTGCTCGACCGGGCCCTCGCGGCGACGGACGATCCTCGAGCCAGGCAGCGCATCGACATCGTCCGCGGCGGGTTGCAGTACGGGAGCTACATCACGTACGCGTACGACCTCTCGCAGAAGCTGCAAGCCGCCGCGATTGTCGATCGCGCGAGCGCCGACGCCGCGTTGGCCCAGACCGAGCGGCTCGTGAAGCTCAGCGCGGAGCGCGAGCGGTACTGGGCTGAGGCGCCGCGGCGTGACGACCTGCTAGGGGCGAATCTGCGCGGGCTGCTGGACATGGGGTATCTCGTCACGGGGCAGGCGCCGGAGGTTGAGAAGGGTGGCCTCACGGGCGCGATGCGGGTGCTCGGCTGGTACGCGAACAACGCTCCGGAGGAGTTGGAGGACGTGGCGGCGCGTCTGAAGGAGGCGGGCGGCCCGATCGCCGAGATCGTTGAGGCGTGGCGTCTGGTGGCGGCGGAGAGCCCGCCCAACTTGGTCGCGAACCCGCACTTCGAGGACCTCTCGGCGAACGGGGGGGCCGCCGAGACGGACTGGAGCAACCAGGCCGCGCCGCGGGGCTGGAGCGCCTGGGCGCGCACGCCCGCGGCGCGCTTTGCCGTCCGGCCCGATGAGGGACGCCAGGGCCATGCGGCTGCGATGAGCGGCCCGGATGGCGGCTGCTACCTGCAGACCCTCCCCGCTCAAGCGGGCGAGCGCTACCTGTGCACCGCCTGGGTCAAGGTGGTCCCCCCCGAGGCGTCAACCGACGCCAGGCTGTCGATCCGCTTCCGCACGCCCGAGGGCGCGTGGCACACGAGCCGCGACGCCGAGCCCTCAGTCGCTGCCGTCGCGGGCTTGGCGGACTGGCAGCCGCTCGTGCTGCTCGTCCACGTGCCGGAGGGTGCGGGCGGCCTCGTGCTGCTGCTCGGTACGGGAGACCACCCGGAGGGCGCACGAACGCTGTTTGACGATGTCGCGTTGTACGAACTGCCATCGATGTAGGAGCGCGATTCATCGCGCCCGAATGCCGCGCCGCGACTGCGGGGTCATCGTGCCCACGCCCGGTACCGAGGTCCCGTCCATGCTCCTGCTCCCATCCGTCGTCGCCCTCTGCGCCCCGTGCATCCCGCAACCGGGAGGCCCTCCCATGACCCACCGCCTGCTCAGCCTCATCGACGTGAGGGACTTCGGCGCGGAGACCGTGCGGGTGGGCGATCTGAACGCCGATGGCGAGCCCGATCTTCTCTTCGTGCAGAGCGTCCACGCGACTCGCGAGATCACGTGTCTCACGGCGACGACCCTTCGCGGGGAGGTGCTTTGGCAGACCGGCGCGCCCTCGGCCGACCACGGCGTCATCTACAGCGACCTGCCCGTGCAGGTGTACGATTGGGACAACGACGGGCGCAACGAGGTGCTCTACGTCCGGCAGGCGGTGTATGCCGAGCTTCCCGCCGGGCAGGGCTGGCCGCGGGAGCGCGCCGCGCGCTACGAGGGCGACGCGACGATGGTGGTCCTCGAGGGCGCCACGGGGAAGGAGCTCTCGACTTTCTCGCTTCCGGCCCCGGCGGATGACTGCTTCCTGTTCGCCGACCTCACGGGCCGCGGCCGCCGCGAGGACCTGGTGGTCAAGGACCGCTACTGGAACATGTGGGGCGTCAGCCACGCGGGGGAGGTCCTGTGGCATTACGAGGGTTCGGTGGGCCACTTTCCGGCGTATGGCGACGTGGACAACGACGGGCGGGACGAGGTGTTCACGGGGTTCGCGCTGATCGATCACGACGGGAAGGTCCTGTTCCAGCACGATCCGCGAGGCGCGCACCAGGACGCGGCCTACGCCGTGCAACTGCCTGACGGCGCGTGGCGGCTCCTGTTCGGCAACCACGGGGTCCACTGCCTGACCCCCGACGGCACGGAGCTGTGGAGCCATCCCCTGGCCGAGGCGCAGCACGTCGTCGTCGGGCGCTACCGCACGAATTCGCCCCTCCAGGTCGCGGTGATCGATCGCGGCCAGCCGCGCGCCGACGGCACGCGCGACCCGGCCACCCTGTACCTCTACGACATGGACGGCAACGAGTTGTGGAAGCGGGTGCAACCCGAGGGCGGCTGGTACGCGGCGTGCACGGACATCAACTGGCTCGGGGCCGGCGCGCCGCAGGGCATCATGGTCTACGCGCGCGGCCCGGGGCAGCCGGTGGCGATCTACGACGGCAACGGGGAGATCCTGGACGAGTTCGGCATGGCGTGCACGCCCGACCGCTCCGAGGGAGACCGGGGCGCCCACTACTACTGCACCCGCGCCGACGTGTGGGGCGACGGACGCGACGAGGTGATCCTGTTCGGCTCGCGCGGCTGCTGCCTCTACGCCAACACCCGACCCCTCGCCATCCCGACGCTGTACAACAACAACCTGTACCCCGGCATGTAGGGAGGCTGTACAGTGCTGACGCTCACCCTCGCGACCCTCGCGGCGTGCTGTCTCGCCCAGACCGAACCGCCCCTCGTCCCCTTCATCCCGGACGAGCACACGCTGCTGCTCTACCACTTCGATGAGGGGGAGGGCGACGTCGCCCGGGACATGAGCGGACGCGGCTACGACGGCCGGCTGCGCGGACCCGAGTGGACGACCGGCAAGTTCGGCGGCGCGCTGTGGTTTGACGGGAAGGACGACTCGGTCTTCCGCGAGGTGCCCGAGGCGATCCAGGGACTGAAGCAGCTCACGGTCGAGTGCTGGTTCAGCCAGGAGGCCACCGGGGGCCGGCGGTTCCTGGTCGGGCAGGACGTCGGCTTCCACTTCGAGGTCGCCGACGGCGCGTGGTCGGGGCTCTCGATCTACAACCAGGGCGGCTCCGTGCCGAATGCCGAGGGCAAGCCGCATCAGCAACTCGGAGCCGGGCTGGGGTCGCTGCGCACCGAGCGGTGGCACCATCTGGCGGCGACCTATGACGGAGCGTACATC
>VGFB01000245.1 GCA_016869015.1 Armatimonadota bacterium | reverse complement strand
GGCGATGCTCTCACCGGCGAAGATGCGCGAGTTCCTCGTGCCCTGCTACCGGCGGTTGCATGCGTTCCTGAAGGAGCGCGGTGTGCGAGCGGTGGTGATGGACTGTGACGGGTACAACAACCAGATCCTCGATACGATGTACCCCGAATGCCTGGACGGGATCCAGCCCATCGAGATCGCCGCGGGCAACGACCCCGAGGAGATCCTGACGCGCTACCCGGGCATCTTCATTCACGGCGGCATCGACAAGCGAGAGCTACGCTTCAGCCGCGAGCAAGCCCGCACCGAGATCGCCCTTCGCTTCCGCACCGCCCACGAGCACGGCGGCTACATCCCGCACGTCGACCACGGCGTGCCGCCCGACATTCCCTTACGCAACTTCCTGTACTACGTGGAACTGGCGAAGGGCTTCGCCCACGGCGAGGACCTTGACAACTATGAGCCCCCGTGCGACCTGGAGCAGCAACTGGGCCCCCTCGAGGAGCTGTTCAATCCCCGAACGGCCATTGCGCGCGCGTATGCCCGGGAAGAGCAGGAGAGCTAGCGCCCCATGATCGCCGGAGCGATTGCCGTGCTGCTGGCCGTTGCCCCGCCGTGTCTCGCCGGGGGCGGCCCAGAGAACCTCGCGCTGGTCGTGAACGCCGACAGTCCGGACTCCGTCGCCATCGCCGAGGAGTATGCGTCGCTCCGTCAGGTCCCGGCGTGCAACCTCATCCGCCTGAGCGGGCTCGCGACCGAGCCGACGATCTCGGCGGCCGACTTTCGGGAACGAATCCTGCGGCCCGTGCTGACGGCGATCGCGGAGCGCGGGCTCAGCGACCAGATCGACTACGTGGTCTACTCCGCCGGGTTCCCCTTTGCCGTGGATGTCAGCGCCGACATGGCCGGCAAGCGCTTCCCGCGGGTCATCACGCAGCCGGCCTCGCTGACCGGCTGCACCTACTTCCACGAGCTGCTCCTGGCCGGGAACGCCGAGTACCTCGGCCTCGACGCGAACTGGTACGCTCGCCGGTTGCTCAACGAGAAGCCGGACGCGCCGTGGACGGATGCCGACCGCGAGCTGCGGGCGAAGCTGCATCCGCTGCTCGCGCAGTACCAGGACGCGCGCCGGCAGGCGGACGAGGCGAAGACGCCGCTGGCGCCGGAAGCGCTACGACTGCTCGACGACGCCGTTGCCTCGCTGCGGATGCTCCTGGATGGCCACCCGGCTCACCCCGAGTTGCTGTACGACCTGGCCTGCGTGCTGGCGTTACAGGGCAAGGCCGACGACGCGATGACGGCGCTCTCGGCGGCCTACGATGCGGGCTGGTGGAACGCGCCTCTCACCGAGGGCGATTCGGACCTGGCAGGCCTGCGGGATCGCGACGACTTCCGGGCCCTCGTGCAGGGAATGCGCGAGGTTGTCGTCGAGTCGCAGCCGCCGCGCCCGTTCCGCGGCGCCACCGTGTGGGGCCCTGACGGCGAGCCGTTGACCTCGGGCGAGGGCCGCCGGTACCTCCTCTCGGCGATGCTGGCCTACACCGGCGGTCCAGCCAACACCCTCGACGAAGCCCTGGCGTGCCTCCGCTCCAGCTGCGCCGCCGACGGCTCAACTCCCGCCGGCACAGTCTTCTACATGGTCTCCGGTGATCGCGCGCGCACGGGCACCCGGCAGGGCACGTTCCGCTCCGCGGCGGCCGCGCTGGGCCGGCTGGGGGTGAAGAGCGAGGTGCTGGACGGCGTGCTGCCGCCCGGCAAGCCGGACGTCGCGGGGGCGATGATCGGCATCGCGAGCTTCAACTGGGCGGAGAGCGGCAGTCACGTTCTTCCGGGGGCGTTCTGCGACCACCTCACGAGCTTCGGCGGGCTGATGACGGGCGCGGGTCAGACGCTCCTCAGCGAGTTCATCCGCTACGGCGCGGCCGGCGCCTGCGGCACCGTGGCGGAGCCCTACGCCATCCCCGGCAAGTTCCCCAGTCCGTTCGTTCACGTCTACTATGCGAGCGGCTGCTCTCTCGCCGAGGCCTTCTACCTCTCCGTGCGCGGCCCCTACCAGCAGCTGCTGGTCGGCGACCCGCTCTGTCGGCCTTGGGCTCGTGTCCCGGAGGTGCGGGCTAAGGGCCTCTCCGCCGGAGACGTGGTGCGCAAGCCCCGTCGCCTCACCGCCAGCACCGTCGGCGGCGAGACGGCCACGCGCTTCGAGCTGTTCGTCGACGGGAAGCGCGTGCAGTCATGCACCCCCGACGCCCGCCTCACTCTCGACCCACGGCCCCTCGCCGCGGGCGAGCATGAGGCCCGCATCGTGGCGATCGCCGGGCTGCTGGAGACGCAGGGGCGGCTGGTCCTGCCGTTCACGGTGGTCTCTGGCGGCGGGGATGACTGAGGGACGGGCAGCCACCGCCCCAGCGGACGCTGCGGGCTACCGCAGGCGACGGACCTGGACGTCGTCCACGTAGGTCGTTTGGGTCTTGCGGTAGGTCCAGAGGCGGAGGGCCGGGGCGAGGCCCCGGCTGCGGGCGAAGACGCCGGGCTCCTCGCTGCGCGCGCGGAAGCTGCCGGTCGGAACCTCGATGCGGATCGCGTGCCATTCGGCGTCGGCCGGGATCGGGGTGATGATGTGGAGGAAGTCGCAGCCCGGTTCGGCGGCGTAGAAGTTCGCGTGCACCTCGCCCTCACCGGAGGTGCACCTGGCCTGGAAGGTGATCTCGTAGAGGCCGTTGGGCGCGACGCTCAGCGCATGACTCCCACGGGCGTTGGTGGAGGCCAGGGAGAGGGAGCGGTCGGTGCAGGAGAGGTCGAGGGCCTTCGCGCCCGAGTAGACGTGGGTGGAGGTCCAGCGGGCCTCCTGGTCGTTCGCGCCGAGGGCCCAGAAGGCTTCGCCCCGCTCGAAGGAGGGGTCGGGGTTGAGGTTGCCCTCGGCGATGCGGACCTCGCGCGTTTGAGGTCGCGGCCCCGGCCCGCGGCCCACGGTGCGATCGAAAGCGACCAAGGGGGCCGGGCCGGGCTCCATCGACATGGCGCGCCCCTCGCGGAGGGCCTCGACGGCGGACTGCTCGACGGCCCCGGCGGCGAGGGAGGCGCCATGGGTCTGGCTCGTCGGCAGGGCGGCCCAGCGCCCGGTGAAGTACTCGCCCAAGGCATCCGGCCGGTTGAACGCCACCTGGAGCACGTTGCCGTCGGCGGTGAACATGCACTCCGGCCGGAAGGTGTTCGGTTCCTCCGGTAGAGCGGCGACGGCAAGACCGTCGGCGAAGGCGAGGGACCGGCCGTCGACCGTCTGCGTCGCCGTGGTCGTCCAGCCGCTCAGGCCGTACCGCACCTGCAGCGGGCGCGTCCAGCCGTGGTCGAGACGGCTCACGCGGTAGTCCACCCACTGCTCCACCACAGGCTTGCCGGCGAAGAAGCGGAACCGCCACTCGGCCTCGCCGACCGGCGACGCGCCGTAGGGCGTGCCGTCCTCGCGCTTTCCCAGGGTGACGGCCTCGCCCTGCCCCCAGAGCTCGAGGTCGGACACGCATACCGTCGTGGCAACCGGGCCTGCGCTCTCGATCCGAGCGCGCGCGGGGGCGCTCTGACAGCCCCCGAAGTTGTACCAGGTCAGCCAGTCCGTGCAGGTGGTGAGGTCGGCCAGGCCGCCGTTGAACCCCGAGGCGCCGAGGAGGTTCGTCTCCTCTGGGAGGTCGCCGTCGGCATCGAGGTCGAAGGCGAGGTCCGTCCAGCGGGGATGGCCGTTGGCGCCGTCCAGCGCGAACTCGAACCGCACCCCGCCGCGCCCGGTCTCGACCCGCACGCTGTCGGCCGTGAGGCGGGGGCTCACGGCGGGCTGCGCGGCAGGCCCGGGGTCCGAACCGAAGTACACGTCGAAGGCCCGCGTCTCGCCGGCGGCGGTGATCCCGGGCATCCGCAAGAGCAGCTCGCCCCGCTGCCCGTCGGTCCCGGCCAGCGGGTCGAACTGGACGGCCACGGCGCTCTTCGCGCGGCCCGCAGTCACCTCGACGGCGGTCACGGACGTCGGATCGACCCGCGCCCCAATGCCAACTTGCGCCAGGAGCTGCGCGAAGTCCTCGCGCGCGCTCAACAGCGCGTCCACGCGCTCCGCTGCCGCCGGAAGGGCCGTCAGCCGGAAACGCCACGGCCGGGTCATGTCGAGGGCCCAGGGGCGGTCGTCGACGCACTGCGCGGTGGGCGCCTGGTAGTACTGCTGCGCCCGCGCCGTCAGCGTGCGGAACCGCGTGGCCTCCGCCGCCGCAAGCGCAGAACGCACCTCGGGCGACCGCCCATCGCCCGCCGCCAGCGCCAGGAGCATGCCGCCGTCGATCGCGACCGACTCCACGCGCAGCGCCCCCGCCAGGTCCACCGCCACCAGGTACGTGTCGAACCTGCGCAGCGGGAAGCCGTTGGTCAGGTCGAACGGAATATCGGCGTTCACGGCGACGCGCTTCGCCTCGGCTCCCGCCAGGGCCACGGTGAGGGTCCCGATCCGCGGCGTGTCATCCGGCCGACGCAGTCTGCCCACCACGGCGAACAGCGCCCCGGTGCGCTCGCCGACCGGCACGGCGCCCCTCGCCACGGCGTCCTTGCCGCCGTTGGTCTCGGGGTCGACGAGGTCGACGGGAATGCCCCAGATCTCCCGACACCCGGGGCTGAGACCGAACCAGGCGTCGTCCTGCCACCACTCGCGCTTCAGCGACGTGTCGCAGGCCTTCCGCAGGTCAATCGACTTCCACGGCGCCTCCACGCGAGGCGGACCCTCGCGGTAGGGGAGCGGCTCCTCGGGCAGCGTGACGCCCGCCGAGGCATCGCCGATCTCGACCACGTCCCCGGGGCGAAGGCCCCGGATCAGAACGTCCTCGCCGGCGGTCGCCGGGTTCGGTTCGTAGCGCCCAGGGGGCAGCGATTGCCCATTCACGGTGACGGGCCGCCCGCGGAGGTCGCGGAAGGGGGCCGTCGCGATCACGTCGATGGCGTCCCCTTGCGGAGCGCCGGGCAGGCCGACCAGCCGGAACGCGAAGCTCGCCTCCGGCGCGAAGCGGTACTGGTCGATGTCGTAAGAGCGCGTGCCCAGGCAGAAGGCAAGGGCGGCGCGGCGGCCCATGGCCACGCGCAGCTTCGCGGGAGCGAGCGGCCGCGCCCAGCGCCGTACGATGCCGCCGTGCATCGCGTCGGGGAAGCCCCCGGTGCGGACGCCCTTGGGCTCGATCTCGCCGAGGATCTGCAGGTTCTCTGCGATTCCCCCGTCGTCCCGGAAGCCCGCGTAGTACCGCTCGATCGAGCCCCGCAGGAGGTACTTGAGAAACGGGTCGCCGGTCTCGCAGTACACCGGCACCATCGTCCGCAGGACCCACCCCGCCTCGTTCCAGGTGACCCGCCCGGCCCAGCGGCCGTCATTGGTCGCCTGGTTCAGGAAGGTAGGGTCGAGGTCATCGAGTGGGTCGGGATCGGCGGTGTAGAACCAGAGGTTCTTGTAGACCGCTGTGCGGGCGAGTTCGAGGGCCTCGTCGGCGCGGGCTCCGCGCTCGGGATCGTCGCGGAAGACCTGTCGGTAACCGAGCAGGAAGTTCTCGCCGACAGCGGTCGCCTCGCGGGAGAACATCGCCCACGGCAGGTCGCAGACCCCGTTGCGGGTGAAGAGGTAGTGCCGGCACCAGTTGTAGACGCCGTCGATGTAGGGCAGCAGGCGCTCGTCGCGGGTGGCCTCGTACAGCCGCAACATCCCGGCGCCGATCTGGAAGGTGCTCGGGTGATGGACCCCGGCGCACCGTTCGCCGCCCCAGCGATCCTGGAACTTGCCCTCGGCCGGATGCACCCAGGTCGCGCACCGGTCGCCGTCGATCTCGACCCAGATGCAGCGCGGCATGAGGTACTCGAGATCCCGGCTCAGGCGTTCCAGCGGGTCGTCGGGCCGGAGCGTGCGCGCCCGGAGGATGCCGTCGGCGATGAAGTCGTTGCCCAGCATCTTCGCCCCGAGCTCGACGAAGTACCCCTCCAGCCCGGCCGGGCCGCTGTCCCAGACGAGGCCAATGCCCACCGCCGTCGCCTCGATCCCGCCGTTGGGCGTGAAGGCGTCGTATTCGGGGATCCAGGCGAGGTCGTTCATCCGGGGGACGGGCGGCAGCAGCGCCCGCTTCTCCCGCCACAGGCGCTCCAACAGGAACTGGTTCGGGTCGCCGCGGTCCGGCAGCTCGAGGGTGTAGACGAGCTCGAAGTGTGAAGCGACCCGGGAGGGAACCGGAGGGTAGGTCAGCTTCACCCATTCCCTCTGGTAGGGGTGAACGA
>VGFB01000244.1 GCA_016869015.1 Armatimonadota bacterium | reverse complement strand
GGCCAAGGGCCTGCGGCTCGTTGCGTCAATGGACGAGGTCCCGATTGGAGGCGCGGCGATGATCCGCGCGCACGGCGCGGGGCCGGCCACCTACGAGGCCGCTGAAGGCCGCCGCGTGACCCTGATCGACGCGACGTGCCCCTTCGTCCGTCGCGCGCAGCGCGCCGCCGCGGACCTCGCCGAGGAAGGTTATCAGGTCCTGGTGGTGGGCGAGCGCGACCATCCTGAGGCGCGGGGCATTGTGGAGCACACCGGCGGGCGGGCGACGGTGGTCGAAGACCCGGCCGAAGTGGACAGCCTGCCGCTGAAGAACCGGGTGGGCATGGTCGCGCAGACGACGCAGGCGGCCGACAAGTTCCTGGACGTGATCGGTCGCGTGCTGCCTCGCGTCCGGGATGTGAAGATCGCCAACACGATCTGCGACGCCACCAGTCAGCGCCAGACCGCGGCCCTGGAGGTCGCGCGGCAGGTCGACGTGATGCTGGTCATCGGCGGCCGGCACAGCGCCAACACCACCCGCCTCGCCGACCTCTGCTCGTCGATTGGCACGCCGACGTACCATATCGAGTCGGCCGAGGAGATCGAGCCCGCATGGCTCGTCGGCGCGACTTGCGTCGGCGTCACCGGCGGCGCCTCCACCCCCGTCTCCGCCATCGAGGAGACCGTGAACCGAATCGAGAGCCTCGCGGGCTAACCGTTTCCACCGCGCTCCGTCGCCAGGCCATGCTCCCGTTACGTTCAGCCGCCGGCCGTTCGGGGTACAACCTCCCCATCAGTCCCGCCGCGGAACGCGCCGGGGACTGACGGTCCTGCGCTTGCGGGGTTGCCTGTCCCCGAGGCCGGCAACGCGACCTCCGTCTTGGGTGAGTGAGGTGCGCACCATGCGAGGGGCTTGCGTCCTGGCGGCGGTGCTGCTGATCGGCGTCGTCGCGACAGCCGAGCGCCTGCAGCCCGAGGACCTCGTCTATCGTGGAGCCTTCCGGCTGCCGGGCCCCTCGGGCGGCTCGAGCTGGGAGTACAGCGGCGACGCGCTGACCTACCACCCCACTGGCGACCCTTCCGGACCCGCCGACGGCTACCCGGGTTCCCTGTTCGGCATCGGACATGACTGGGAGAAGCAGGTCTCCGAGATCGACATCCCGGTCCCGGTCATCTCCCCGGGAAAGCGCCTCGCCGACCTGCCTCGCGCCCGGACCCGGCGCCCCTTCCGCGATGTGCGCGCCGGGGTCGGGCAGCTCGAGCGACTGCAGGAGATCCCCCGGGTCGGGCTGGAGTATCTCCCGCCGCAGGGGGCGCAGACCTCGGGGAAGCTCTACCTCTGCTGGGGCGCGCACTTCCAGGAGGACCCGGAGTACCGGGTGCCCTCCCACATGTGGTGCGACGTCACGCTCGATGGCTCCCGCGGCGCGTGGCGCATCGGCAGCTATTCGCCCTACAGCGTGAACGACTACCTCTTCGAGATCCCCCCAGCCTGGGCAAGCGCCCACACGCCGGGCCTGGGGCTGGCGACCGGGCGCTTCCGCGACGGCGGCTGGGGCGGGCAGGGGCCCGCGCTGTTCGCCTGCGGCCCGTGGAACCACGGCAACCCTCCGCCCGATGGCGCGGTGCTTGACGCGACGCCCCTGCTGCTCTACTCCAGCACCGCGACCGATTCGCCGCCCTATCACACCCTCACCGGGTACCATCACAGCGATGAGTGGGCGGGCGGCGCGTGGCTGACCACGGGGGACAGGTCGGCGGTCGTCTTCGTGGGCACGAAGGGGGAGGGCGATTGCTGGTATGGGCTACCCGATGGCACGGTCTGGCCCGAGGAGCCGCCGTATCCTCCCGACCCGCTCAACCAGCGCGGCTGGTGGAGCACTCGCTTCGTGGGCCGCATGATCTTCTACGACCCCGACGACCTGGCCGCCGTTGCCGCGGGGACGCGCGAGCCGTTCGAACCGCAACCCTACGCTGCACTGAACCTCGATCCGCAGCTATTCGCAGTCCGCGCCACGCAGCAGAAGCACCACGTGGGCGATGTGTGCTTCGACCGGGCGCGGGGGCTGCTGTACGCGATGGAGCCCTTCGCCGACGGCGAACGGCCGCTCGTGCACGTGTGGAGCGTGGGCTCGGGACAGGCCGCGGCGCGACCGGATGCGCTCATCCGCGTCCGCGGAGAGACCGACTGGCGGGGCGGCGACGTGTACGGCACGAATGGCGCCGGCCAGACCAGCCGAACTCGTGCTTTCCTCGACCGCAGCGCAGCCTACCAGCTCCGCGTGGAGAACGACGGGGCGGCCCCCGCTCGCCTGCGGATCGCAGGCACGGGGGGCGACGCCGGTTGGCAGGTGCGCTACGGAGCCCTCGGCGCGGACGTGACCTCCGAAGTGACCGGCAGCGGATGGCGGACGCCCGTCCTGCCGCGCGGTGGCGCGGTCACTCTCGCCCTGCGCGTGCGGCCGCTCCCGGGGACGCTCGACCGAGCCCGGAAGCCCGTGCGGGTGCTCACGAGCGTCGTGGGCGGCTGGCGCAGCCGGGACGTGGTGCGGGCGGTCACGACGGCTACCATCGACGCCGCCCCGGCCCGGCTCGTCAGTCTCAGCGCGCTCCCGACTCGCGAAGGCGCGCAGCTCGTGATCGCGCTCTCGGGCCCGGCGCAGGTGGAGGCTCGCGTCCTGAACGTCGCCGGCCGCCTGGTCCGCACGCTCTGCCGCGAGCGCCCCTGCGACGCGGGCACGACCACGCTCTTGTGGGACGGCCGCTCCGACACCGGCCTCCGCGCGCCGCCCGGGCTGTATCTCGTCGAGGTCACCGTCTCCGACCCTTCCGGCTCAACCTCCCGCGCCCTCGCCCCCGCGCAGCTCAATCGCTGAACCCCGGGAAGCAAGCAGGCCCGGCCTCCGAGGAGGTCGGGCCCGGGAGCGCTACGGTTCGGACGGGTCAGGCAGAGAGGACTGCGTACTCGAAGGAGCGGGGGTTCTCGACTCGGGTGGAGGCGTCGAGGATCTCGATGCCGACGACATTGCCGTCCTTGTCGTAGTCGAGGATGACGCCCGGCTTCTCCTCGTCGCTCTCCTCGATGGGAGCATCGGACAGCGTGATCTTCACTACGTCGACCTCGGGGTCGTAGGTGGCCCTCATGGCTCCCTCCAGTACTTCGTGATGCGACTGGTCTGGTACACCGTAACGACCACCGCCGGGTCGGCACGCTCGTCCACGATGACGCGCAGCAGCGTCGGACGGTTGCCGAGTCGGACCCGCGATTGGTACACCTTCCGCCCGCCGCACTCGGGCACAGTCTGCTCAGGCCGCGTCAGGACATCCCCTACGAGGTCAACCGGAATGCGCCGTTCCGCCATCTGCTCTCGCGCGTGCCTGGAGAACCGGAATCGCAACGAGGCTCACCCCTGCGCCCAGACCATCGATGCCTCCAGGTTCGCCGCGGGGGACCGAGCACCTGCGATCGAAGGAGCAGACAGGCCCGACCTCCGAGGAGGTCGGGCCTGCGGTCGGCGGGCGGGTTCACCGGCGAGGCGCCCGTGCCACTACGGCGAGAGCTTCGCGGGCTTGGGGCGCGCGCGCTTGGAGCGCAAGAACTCCCGCAGCGCGGCGAGGCGTTCGGGAGTCATCGGCTCCCGGACGAGGCGCTGTTCCTCCCGCAGGGCCTCGGTCTGCTCGTGCCAGTAAGCCAGCTCTTGTTCCGGCGTCATGCCAGCCAGCCTCCGGCGCGGCAACTCCTGGCCTCTTCGCTTGGACTTGATGCAGTCAAACGTCTTCCTCACTGTGACGCCCGTGCCCAATCTGCCGATCGCCGGCGCACGGCCTCCTCCTGTTCGGCGCGCAACTTCGCCGACAGTTCCGCCCAGAAGCGCTCCTCCTCCTCTGCCGTCATCCCCTCGAGTAGAGCCTGCAGTCTTGCTCCGCCGCGGTGCTGCAACTCGACACAGTCAAGCGTTCTCTTCCTCATCCTCATCCCCGACCATTTCCAGTGGCGAGTGAATCGCGATCGACGAGTACCCCATGACCGCATTCACTGCGTTATACGCTCGAACGCGGTGGAAGTGAACGATGTGCCTGAAGTTCCAACTGACGATCGCGTGGCACCGGGCCACGGTCGCCAGGGCGACGTGGAGGGCGTCATTCGACCAGCGCGGCGCGACGACCTGAGCTTCGAGATACGCGTCGCGGAGGGCGCGGGCTGACGGGCTCGTGGCCGTGACCTCCGCGAGAGCGCTAGCCTCCGCGAACAGCCCTCTTACCGCGGGGGAGCGTCCTCCAGTTCACCGCGCACCACGAGTGAGGTGACGAGTTCCACACGTCCTTCCCGGACTTGGCGGAAGAACGCGGCGCTGGCCTCCATGAACTCCTCGTCGAAGGCGCCGCCGAACACCGACGTGTCTGCGTACGCACGCACTCGGTAGCGCCGCATGGGCCTCCGAACCCCTTACCGGTAACCTCGCACACGGGACACGCCGGCCCGTGTCACACATCGGGCGGGTTCACCGGCGAGGCGCCCGTGCCACGTGTCCCTACTCCGGCGAGTCGGAGCGGTCGATGTCCGGCATGCCGCCCGGGGCCCAGCCGCCGGTGTAGGCCTTGCCCGCCGCGCCGAAGAGCGTGACGTACTCCCGGATGGCGTCGGCGATGTAGGTCATGCCCAGGTCGAAGATCTTGCGGAAGTCCTTCTGGTTGGGCTTCTCGGCGAGCCGCTCCTTGGTGCCGCGGATGAGCTCCATGCTGAGGCGGGTCGCGACGTTGACCTTGCACACGCCCATCGAGCAGGCCTTCTGCACGTCCTCGAGCCGGATACCGCTGGCCGCGTGCAGCACGTAGGGGATGTCGCACGCGTCCATGATCTCCTGCAGCAGGTCCAGCTTCAGCCGCGCCGCCTGGCCCTCCATCCCGTGCACCGCGCCGATGGCGATCGCGATGCTGTCGCACTTCGTCTTGTCATGGAAGTCCTTGGCCAGCTCCGGCTTGGTGCACCAGTCGTCGACCCTCTTCTGGTCCTCGGGCTTCAGGCAGCTGTAGATGTCCTCACACTCGCCCTTGCGCAGGCGGTCGAGGTCCTCCTTGCTGACGTCGAAGTCCTCGATCTTGGGCACGAGGCCCAGTTCCGCCTCGACCGGCACACCGGCGGCGTGCGCGACGCGCGCGATGAGGGCGGTGGTGTCGACGTTCTTCTCGTACGGCTCCTTGCTCCCGTCGTACATCAGGGAGGTGAAGCCTGCGGCGAGGCACTGGCAGTTCTGCTCGAAGCTGGTGCCGTGGTCAAGGTGCAGCGCCACGGGGACCTTCACGGCCTCCGCGCCGGCCTTCACCATCGCGGTCGCGTAGTGCAGCCCCGCGTAGGAGATCGCGCCCTGGCTGACCTGCAGGATGACCGGCGCATCCATCTCGTCGCAGGTCTCCAGGACCGCCTTCACCGATTCGAGGTTGTTGGCGTTGAACGCGCCAACCGCGTACCCGCCCTTGCGAGCGGCCTGCAAGACGACATCTCCGGTCACTAGCGGCATGGTCTGTATTCCCCTTCCTGGTCGAAGTCTCGGGTCTCGAGTCTAGGGTTTCGGGTCTCGAGTTGAGGGCGACGGCGTTCAGAACCCTGGGTCATCGGCGCCGGCGCTCCGGCCCTCCAGCAGCTCCTCGACCTCCCCGCGCGCCGGCAGGGCCGGGATCGCCCCACTGCCGGTGGCGGTGATGGCCGCGGCGGCGTTGGCGAAGCGGCAGATGCGGGTCAGTTCCTCCCCGGTGAGGTCGGCCAGGTCGCTCTCCGACTCGTTCAGCAGCAGCAGCGTGCTGGCGACGAACGCATCGCCGCAGCCGACCGTGTCCTCCACCTCGACCCGGAACCCGGGCACGACTCCCGTCGCCTGTGAGTGGTGGTAGAAGCAGCCTTCCGCGCCGAGGGTGACGATCACCAACTCCGGGCCCAGATCATACAGTGCTTTGGCCCCGGCCTCAAGCTCTTTCGTCCCGGTCAGGAACTCCAGCTCCTCTCCGCTCACCTTCACGAAGTCCACGAGCTCCATCGCCAGGGTCATCTGGTCCAGAGCGAGGTCCAAGTCCGGCCAGAGCGCGGGCCGAAGGTTGGGATCGTAGGAGACCGTCAGCCCCGCTTCGCGCGCGAACTTGACCGCCTCATACGTTGTCAGCCGCGCCGGATCGTGGATGGTCGTGATGGAGCCGAAGTGGAAGACGCTGGCGCCCGTGATGTAGTCGTGGGCGAGGTCCTCGGGCGCGAGCAGCTCGTCGGCCCCCCGTCGCCCATGGAACAG
>VGFB01000243.1 GCA_016869015.1 Armatimonadota bacterium | reverse complement strand
ATCCTGAAGGCTCTGGAGGACGGTCGCCTCGCCGGCCTCGACGAGCCTGTCGCTCCGCTTGAGCCTCGCCTCAGTGACCTGCCTCATGGCCTCGACGTCACCTGGCGTCATCTGATGACACAGACCGCGTGCTACGGCCTGCAAGAGGCGCCTGGAGCCGCCTTCGCCTACAACGACTGGATGATGGCGCTGCTGTGGGATACGCTTTTCCTGGGAGTCTACGGCGCGACGTACGGTGATGTGGACCGGACGGTCCTGCGGCCCCGGCTGACCGACGCACTGGGGTGCGAGGACGACCCGACCTTCATGGCGTTCGGGGAGCGAGACCGCCCCGGCCGCCTCGCGGTCTCGCCCCGGGACTTCGCCCGGTTCGGGCTGCTCTATCTGCGCGGAGGGAAGTGGGGTGACGAGCAGCTGCTGCGGGAGGACCTGGCGCGGATGGCCGTGACCAGCCCGCTGCCCAACTCGCTGCCCCGCGCCTCCGCCGACGCGGCCCCGATGATCGCGGGACAGCGTACCATCGGCTCCCGCGCGGTACCGGACAACCAGTGCGATCACCTGGGCAGCTACAGCTTCCTGTGGTGGACCAACGGCGTAGACCGCGGGGGCCGGCGGCACTGGCCCGCGGCTCCCCTCGACGCCTACGGCGCCTTCGGTCACGGTGGACCTCGCGCGATGGTGGTGGTCCCCAGCCTCGACGCGATCATCAGCTGGAACGACGCCCTCGTGAACTCCCCGGAGGCCGAGAGCGAGGCGCTGCGGTTGCTCACCGAGGCCTGCCTCGATCGCGACCCGAGTCTCGGGCACCTGGTAGCCGACCCCGAAGCGCCCCACCTTCTGTGCCGACGAGGCGGCGGCCCGATTGTTGTGTGCGGCCCGGGCGATCCTGAGGGCTTCCTCTACCGGGGCGCGGCGAACCCCGACGGGACCCGCAACGGCGATCAGCAGGCCTTGATCGACAAGCTCGCGGCTACCGGGGCCAACTGCCTGTACGTGCAGGTCGTGCGGTCCCATGGAGGCGACGGCGACGCGACTCAGAATCCGTTCGTGAGCCACGACCCCGCGCAGGGGGTCAACGAGGCCGTCCTCACCCAGTGGGACCGCTGGCTCACCGACCTGGACCAGGCCGGAGTCGTGACCCACCTCTTCCTGTACGACGACGGCGCGCGAGTCTGGAACACGGGCGACGAGGTCGGGCCGGCGGAGCGCGGCTTCATCGAGCGCCTGGCCCGGCGGTTCGGCCGCCACCACAACCTCGTCTGGTGCCTCGCCGAGGAATACGAGGAACGCTACACCCCAGCGCGGATCAGCAACCTCGCCCGCACGATCCGCGAGGCGGACAACTACAACCACCCGATTGGGGTGCACAAGCTGCACGGTCTGGACTTCCGCGAGTTCGCCGAGGACCCGAACATCGATCAGTTCTGCCTCCAGTACAACGTGGACTCGGCGGAGGAGCTCCACACGGGGCTGCTGCGGGCCAGGCGCGACGCCCAGGGGCGCTACGGCCTCAACCTCTCCGAGTGCGCGGGTATGGGTACGGGGGCCGAGTTGCGCGGCAAGCTCTGGGCGTGCGCGATGGCCGGTGCGTCGGTGATGGTGCTGGGGATGGACATCGCCTCGACGCCGCCCGAGGACCTCTACGCCTGCGGCCGCCTCGTCCGGTTCCTGGAGGGGACGGACTGGGCACGGCTGACGCCTCACGACGAGCTGGCGCGCGGCGCAACGCGCTACGTGCTCGCCGACCCCGGCCGAAGCTATGTGGCTTACGCGCCCGTGGCCGGCGAAGTGGGTCTTGCCGGTCTGCAGGCCGGCACCTACTCGCTGACCTGGATGGACTGCGCTACAGGCGGCATGGCGCATGTGCCTGTGGCGGGCGTTGGCGACGGCGAGACCGCCTGGTGGCGGCCCGGGACAGTTGGCGGGGAGGCGGCGCTCCACATGCAGCGGATCGAGTGACGCGGCTCACGCAGGACTTGCCGCGCGGTCGTCGAACAACAGCCCGCAACCTGACGGACACCGACCGAGAAGGGTGGAGACCCACGTGAGTGCATCTGCTGAGCTACAGGCGCTTCAGGCCGCCATCAGTGCCGCGCAGGGCGGCGCCCACTCCGCGCTGGAGCGCTTCAAGGCCGAACTGGACTTCGCCGTTCGCCTGATGAACGCGCAGCCGGACAACTCCGCGGCCTGGGAGCCACTCCTGGTGCAGGCCGCCCGGCATGTCGCCGACGGCCTGGCCGCGGCTGGGACGGCGCCCGACACGCTCGTGCGCGAGGCCGAGGCGATCCTCGCTCCCGTCGGCGAGGCCGCGAAGCAGTACGAGATCCACTGCTGCGGACACGCCCATATTGACATGAACTGGATGTGGAGCTGGCCCGAGACCGTCGCGGTCACGCACGATACGTTCAGCACGATGGACAAGCTGATGGACGAGTTCCCGGCGTTCCGCTTCTCTCAGAGCCAGGTCTCCGTCTACGACCTCACGCAGAAGTACGCGCCGCCGCTGTGGGAGCGGGTGAAGCAGCGCATCGCGGAGGGGCGCTGGGAGATCACCGCGAGCCAGTGGGTCGAGGGCGACAAGAACCTGGCCGGCGGCGAGATCCTCTGCCGCCACCTGCTCTACACCCGCCGCTGGCTGCATGAGCATCTCGGACTGCCCTACGAGGCGGTGAAGATCGACTGGGAGTGCGACACCTTCGGGCACTGCTGGACGCTCCCGGGCATCCTGGCCCGCGGCGGGGTGAGCCGCTACTACCACCACCGCGCCAACGGTCCGCGCCTGCAGGGGATGTCGTCGGGGGAGATGTCGCAGCTCTTCTGGTGGGAGGGGAAGGACGGCTCCCGCGTCCTCGCCTACGACGACTCCCCAAACGGCTACAACTGCGAGATCGGACCGCACATGACGCGCCTGCTGTTCGCGATGGAGAAGCACACGGGGCTAAGGAAGCTCCTGTGGATCTACGGCGTCGGCGACCACGGCGGCGGTCCGACGCGCCGCCACCTGCGCGCGGCGGTCGACATGGCCTCCTGGCCCGTCTTCCCGCAAGTGCTGCTGAGCACCACCGACGCCTACTTCTCGGCGGTCGAGCGGGAGATCGCTGAGCGGGGTCTCGAGCTTCCCGTGCACTCCGATGAGTTGAACTACGTCTTCGAGGGTTGCTACACCAGCGAGTCCCGCATCAAGTTCGCCAACCGGAAGGGCGAGAACGACCTCGTCGACACCGAGGTCTGCGCGCTGGCCGGGAAGCTGTTCTGCGGCCAGCCGTATCCCCGCAAGCAGCTCACCGAGTGCTGGGAGCGCTCGATGTTCTTGCAGTTCCACGACATCCTCCCCGGCTCGGGCGTGAAGGAGACGGTCGAGCACGCGATGGGGCTCTTCCAGGAAAACCTCGCGAACACGACCATCCTCCGCACCCGCGCCCTTCGGGCGTGCGCCGAGCTGGTGGACACGCAGGCCCTCGTCCCGGGCGACGTCGCCGGTCCCGACCTTGGCCTCGGCGGCGGAGCGGGCAACGACGCCTGGTGGGGCGGCGTCTCGACCCTGGGGGCGGGCCCGGCGGGCTGCGACCCGTTCGTGGTGTACAACCTCGCCCCGTTCGCGCGGGATGAGCTGGTGAGGGTGAAGATCTGGAACCGCGACTACCAGGACGGCCACGTGCGCGTCCGCGACCCGCAGGGCAACGTACTCGCCGGGCAGGTCGTCGAGCGGGGCGACTACTGGGGCCATCGCTTCGTGGTCGTGGCCTTCCCGGCACAGGCCCTGCCGGGCATCGGCTTCCGCGCCTTCGTGGTGGAGCCCGGGGCGCCGCCGACGGAGCCTGACACCCCCGCCGTCACCGTGAAGCCTCTCGGGCGTCCGGTCTACACGCTGGGGTACGTGGGCGCTCAGTTGCTCGATCCGGTTGCGATTGAGAACGAGCACCTGCGGATCATCATCGACCCCGAGGCGGGAGGGATCACGAGCTGCGAGATCAAGGCCGCCGAGACCGACGTTGTCGGCGAGGGCGTGCTGGGAGCCATCGTCCGCGAGCAGGAGGCGCCCCACGGCATGACCGCCTGGCAGCTGGGGACGATCGTCGACCGGAAGTGGGTCCTCCGGAACTCGGTGATGCGCGTTGTTCACGCCGGGCCGCATGTGGCCACGGTCGAGCTGCACGCTCGCGACGGGGATAGCGACTACCGACTCCGCATCAGCCTCGCTGCCGGCGCCCGGCAGGTCGACTTCGACCTCGACGTCAACTGGCTCGAGCGCGGCGATCCCGCTACCGGCGTCCCGATGCTCCGCGCGTGGTTCTCCACCGACACGTGGAACAGCCGCGCGACCCGCGAGATCGCGTGCGGGACCATCGATTGGGAGCCGGACGGGGCGGAGGTCCCGGCGCTCAACTGGGTCGACCTGACGGGCTTCACAATGGGTGAGGATGCCGAGGTCGGCCTCACCGTGCTCAACGACTGCAAGTATGGGCACAGCATCAGCGAGGAGGAGATCAAGCTTACGCTCCTCCGTTCGAGCTACGACCCTGACCCGCTGCCCGAGCTGGGTCGACACAACATCCGCTTCGCGATGGCCCCTCACCTCGGGCCGGTCGACTGCTCCGAGGCCACCCGCATGGGCCACGCCTTCAACCACCCCCTGGTCGCCGTGGGGACCACGGTCCACGAGGGCGACGCGCCGACCGAGAGCGCGATGCTGACCGTGCAGACGCCCAACGTCATGCTGTCCGGCCTCAAGCAGGCCGAGGACGCGGACGCGGTCATCGTTCGGCTGTACGAGGTCGAGGGGCGCGAGACGGAGGCGCAGGTCTGGGTCTGTCCCGACCTGGCGCCTGTGGGGGCCCCCGTGGTCGAGACGGACTTGCTGGAGCAGCCGCTGGAGAACAGCACCGCGACGCGCGAGGGCGAGGTGCTGAGCGTGACCCTCCCGCCTTACGGCATCGCAACCGTGAGGATCGGCTAGGCGCGACCGAGGCCCATTGAAGCCCCGAAGAACCGCGAGCCTTCCCGGCCCGCCTTGGCGGCGTGGGAAGGCTCGCGGTGAGTTCTGCGTGCGGGCTTCGCCCGTCAGTACTTCAGCGCAACCTCCTTGCCCGTGGCGGCGCTCCGGTAGAGCCCGTCGAGGATCGCGATGACGTCCATCGACTGCTCCGCCGGCACCGGCGAGGGTAGCCCCTTCGCGACCGCCTCGGCGAAGGCCATGCATTCCTTCGCGTGGGGCGCGCCGCCCTCGGCCCGAGTGAGCTGCGTGTTGAAGTGCTGCTTCGTCTTGTTGTCCGTCGTCAGGACCTCGTTGCTCGGCCAGTGGGCGCCGGCCTCCTCTCCGTACAGCCACATCTGCATGTCTTCGCTCTCGGTCTTGTGGTTGAGCAGCCAGCTGACCTCAAGCACCAGGGTCGCCCCGTTCTCGAACCGCACGAACGCTGTCGCGAACTCCTCGACATCGAACTCCTTGGGGATCGGTCCGCCCCAGTTGCTGAACGCGCCCTTCTTGTGCGCCAGGCGGTCCTGGGTCTGCCCCGTCACGCTGACCGGTCTCGGGTGGCCCATCATCCAGAGCGTCAGGTCGAGGATGTGCACGCCGATGTCGATGCACGGCCCGCCACCGGAGTGCTCCTTCAGGATGAAGCCCGGCCGCGTAGGCGCGCCCGAGCGGCGGAGCATCCAGCAGCGCGCGTGGTACACCTCGCCCAGCTGGCCCGCGTCGATCTCCGCCTTCAGCGCCTGCGCCGAGCCCTGGAAGCGGAAGTGCTGAGCGGTCATCAGCAGCTTCCCGCTCTTGTCGCGCGCCTTGATCATCCTCTTGATGTCATCGGGCGTCGGCGCGAGGGGCTTCTCGCAGATGACGTGCTTGCCCGTGTTGAGGGCGGCAACGGTCAGCGGCGTGTGATACATGTTCGGCGTGCACACATCCACGATGTCCAGGTCCCCGTTGGCGATCAGCTCATACGGGTCCTCGTACAGCAGCTTCACCCCGAGCTTCTCCCCCTGCCGCGCGAGCGGCTCCGGCGCCAGGTCTGCCAGCGCGTGGATCTCGGTCAGCGGGCTCTCCAGCCATCCCGGCAGGTGGGCGTTGGCAATCCCGCCAACACCGATGATCCCAACCTTCAGTGTCTTGGGCATGTGGGCTCACGTCCTTCTGTCTGGTTCGGTAGTGCACGACCGCACGTCGGCGGGTGCTTCGCGGTGCGGGCCATCACTCCTCCTACTCTGAGAGGGAAAGGCGCGGCGGGGCGGCGAAACATGCCGCGCGATCCGTCCCTACAACCGCGAGCGAGG
>VGFB01000242.1 GCA_016869015.1 Armatimonadota bacterium | reverse complement strand
GACCTGGACAGCCAGGGCATCTTCCGCGATCCCGACCTCTCCTGGGACGCTGCCAAGGTGCTCTTCTCCTACAAGCCCGACAAGCCGACGCCCTGCCGGATCTACGAAGCGAACCTCGACGGCAGCGGCCTGCGGCAGCTCACCAACACCGACTACGACGACATCGACCCCTGCTATCTCCCCGACGGGCGGATCGCCTTCATCTCGACCCGTTGCCGGCGCGTGGTGCTCTGCCACAACGCCTTCACCGTCTCGGTGCTCTACACCATGGACGCCGACGGCGGGGACGTGCGCTGCATCTCGACGAACACCGTGAACGAGTTCACCCCCAGCGTGTTGGCCGACGGGCGACTGGCGTTCACCCGGTGGGAGTACGTGGACAAGCACGTCGGCAACAACCAGAGCATGTGGCTGATGAACCCCGACGGCAGCAGCCCGGCGCACATGGCGGGTGAGCACTGGGGCCCGGTCACCCTCTGGGAGCCGCGACAGGTGCCGGGGAGTCCGAAGATCGTCACCACCCTGGCGCCCCACATGCCGATCGCGGTTGGTCCGGTGGCGCTCGTGGACCCCGCCGACGTCTGCAGCAGCCCGGCCAAGTACGAGAACCTCACGCCGGAGGTGCCGCCGCCGCACCACTTCGGCTGGCTGCGGACGCAGGTGGGGTTCTACTGCAACCCCTTCCCGCTGTCGGAGGACTACTACCTGGTCTCCTACGCCTACGGGCCCGGCGACCGTGAACCGACCGGCTATGGGCTCTACCTCCTCGACCGCTGGAATAACCGGGACCTGATCTACCGCGACCCGAGCTTCTCCTGCTTCGAGGCCTTCCCGGTGCAGCCCCGCTCGCGCCCGCCCGTCATCCCGAACGCGGGCACGCCGCACGACGAGGTCGCGCGCGTCTGCGTGATGGATGTGTACCAGGGCCTCACCGGGATCGAGCGGGGCCGGGTGAAGTACCTGCGGGTGGTCGAGGAAGTCCCCAAGCCCGTGTCGGCCAACTGCATCGGTTTCGGCCTGCAGCACCCGGTCATCAGCAACAACGGCCACTTCGTGGTGAAGAAGCTGCTGGGGGAGGTGCCGGTCGAGGAGGACGGCTCCGTCTACTTCGAGGCGCCGGCGAGAGCCGCGCTGTACTTCGCGGCGCTGGACGAGAACTACATGGAGCTGCAGCGGATGCGCGCGCTTACGCAGCTGGAGCCGGGCGAGACCGTCACGTGCGTCGGCTGCCACGAGCACCGGACGACGGCGCCGATGAACGCCCTGCCGCGGGCGCTGCGCCGGGGCGCCGTCAAGATCACGCCGCCCCTCGACGGCGTCCACGGCATCGACTTCGCCCACGACGTGCAGCCCGTCCTGGACCGCCACTGTGTGGCCTGCCACAGCGGCGCCGAGCCGAAGGGCAACCTGGACCTCTCACCGGACCCCACGAACATCTTCAACGTCGCCTACGAGAACCTGACCAATCGAGGCTATGTCAACTACATCGACATCCGCCGCGCCGACACTCTGCCGCTGCGGCCGCCGATGTACTACGGCTCCCACGCGAGCAAGGTCATGGAGGTGCTCCGGACCACGCACCAGGAGCGCGTGACCCTCCCGCCCGAGGACCTGCGCCGGCTCGTGACGTGGATCGACTGCAATGCCCCTTACTACGGTACCTACCTGTTCAACCGGCCGAACACGGTGGGGGGGCACGAGCTGTTGACGCCGGGGGTCAAGTCGGCGCTGCACGGGGTCTTCGACCGACGCTGCGCGTCGTGTCACGGGCAGGACAAGGGGCGCGTGGAGCGCGTGAAGTTCCTCGATGTCGAGCAGAGCCCGGCGCTGCTCGCGCCCCTCGCGAAGACCGCCGGCGGGACGGAGAAGTGCGGGCCGGCGGTCTTCCCCGACCGGGAGGACGCCGACGCCAAGGCGATGCTCGACGCACTCCACCAGCTCGCCGAAGAGATCCGCACGAACCCCCGCGAGGACATGCAGGCCGAGCGCCCGCCCATCGTCGAGCCGGACATGCGCTACGTCTACCGGCCGTAGCCCCGGGGAGCGCGGGACTACTTGCGGGCCACGGCGCGGCGCGCGGCCTCAACGATGGCGTCCACGGTGAGACCGTACTTCTCGAGCAACTCGTCGGGCGTGCCGGTCTCGCCGTAGGTGTCGTCAACCGCGACCATCTCGATCGGCGCCGGGCAGTGGCGCGCCGTCACCTCGGCGACGGCGCCGCCGAGCCCGCCGTTGACCTGATGCTCCTCCGCCGTCACCAGGGCGCCCGTGGCTCGGGCGGCCTCGGTGATCGCCTCCACGTCGATGGGCTTGATCGTGGCGACGTTCAGCAGGGCGGCCTCGATGTTCTCGGCGGCCAGGCGCTCGGCGGCCTCCAGCGCCCGGGCGGTCATGATCCCGCACGCCGCGATTGTCACGTCCGCTCCGTCCCGCAGCTTCGCCGCCTTCCCGATGCGGAAATCGTAGCCCTCATCGAAGAGGAGCGGCTCGCTGCTGCGGCCGAACCGCAGGTAGACGGGCCCGCAGTGCTCGGCCGCCGCCAGCGTTGCCTTCTCACCCTCAACGCCGTCCGCGGGCACGATCACGACCATGTTCGGCAGCGCGCGCCACAGCGCGATGTCCTCGAGCATCTGCGCGGACGCCCCGTCCTCGCCCACCGTCAGCCCACCGTGAGTGAACGCCAGCTTCACGTTCACCTTCGCCAGGCCGACGCTGACCCGCGCCTGCTCCCAGCCGCGCGCCCCGAAGCAGGCGAAGGAGCTGGCGAAGGGGATCTTGCCCTCCAGCGCGAGCCCGGCCGCGACCCCGATCATGTTCTGCTCGGCAATGCCGAGGTCCACGAAGCGCTCCGGCCACTGCTCCCGGAACTTCTGCGTCCGCGTGCTGGTCCACAGGTCCGCGTCCAGCACCACGACCCTCGGATTGCTCTCGCCCAGCTTCAGCAACGCCTTCCCGTATGCATCGCGGGTCGACATCTTCTCAGCCATCAGTCCCTACTCCCATGGAACGGCCGTTCAGAGTTCGTGGTTGGCAGCCCGCTACGTGGCTTGGAGCTCCGCCAGGGCGGCCGCCAGCTCGGCGTCGTTGGGCGCCTTGCCGTGGAAGTCCGCCGGCGAGTCCATCATGAAGGAGATCGGCCAGCCCTTCCTCGTGTGGGCGACGATCATCGTCGGCTTGCCGGGGACGATGCGCTCCGGTTGCAGCGCCCAGTTGATCTCCTGGATGTCGTGGCCGTTGATCTCGTAGACCGTCCAGCCGAACGCCTCCCACTTCGCCGCCAGCGGCGCCGTATCCAGGATGTCCTCGGTGTGCCCGCACTGTTGGGCGCCGTTCCGGTCGATGATCGCGACGAAGTTGTCGAGCTTTCGGCTGGGCGCCAGCAGCGCGCCCTCCCACACCTGTCCCTCGTTGATCTCCCCGTCGCCCAACATGCAGTACACGCGGTGCGGGGCCCCATCGATCTGCCCCGCGATCGCCAGCCCCAGCGCCTCGCTGAAGCCCTGGCCCAGCGAGCCGGTGCAGACCTCGAGAGCCGGCAGGAACCGGATGTCAGGGTGTCCCTGCAGGGGGCTGCCTAGCTTGCGGAACGTGTCGAGCGTCTCGACCGGGAAGAAGCCCCGATCCGCCATCACCACATAGAGCGCCGGACAGCAGTGGCCCTTGCTGAGCACGAAGCGGTCGCGGCCGGGCCAGCGCGGGTTGCCCGGGTCGTGACCGAGGGCCCTCTCGAACAGAACGGTGAGGAGGTCGATGGCCGACAGCGACCCGCCCGGGTGTCCCGAGCCTCCCTTGTGCAGCGTCTTGAGTATGGTCCGCCGGTGCTCGTTGGCCTTCGCGGCCAGCGCGCCCGCTTCCTGATCGGTCAGCAGCTTCTCCATCGCGCGTCACCTGCTCCAATGCGTTGGCGCATCATTCGGCGTCCTCGGCCCGCACCAGGCGTTGGCCCCGCCGCTCAACCACGAACCACGAACCGCGAACTGCCGGTCTTCTGCCTTACTCGCTCTCGCCGCTCACGGCGGCGTCGGGCATGCTTCATGTGGAGCCCGGTGTCGGTTCGACCACCGGCTCCTCGTCGTCGGCTGAGTCCTTCGGCGCCAGGCTCTCGGGCTTCGTCAGGAACGCCAGGACCGCCTGCGGGTTCTCGTAGCCCTCCAGCTTCCCGATGGTGACGCCATCGCCATCGGCGACCACGAGCGTCGGAGGCGCGAGGAACTTGTACTTGTCGGCGAGCTTCTCCTCCTTCGCGTCCAGCTCCGTCACGTCCACGCGCAGGAGCACGAACTCCTCGAACGCCTTTCGGACGTCGGGCCGGGTGAACGCCTCCTTCTCCATCTCCTTGCACGCCGTGCACCAGTCGGCCGACCAGTCCATGAGCACCCGGCGATCCTCACCGCGGGCCTTCTCAAACGCGCTGAAGACATCCGTCTCCCACTTCAGCGGCGCGGCCGGCGGGGTCGGCCCGGCGGTCTCCCCCCCGGGCGCAAGCACCCCGGCGGCGACCGGCGGTGAGACGCCCGGACGCTCGGGCAGGAAGACGCCGTGGTTCCACAGCGTGCCCAGGAGGATGTAGAAGCCCAGGACCATCAGCAGGACGCCGACCCCCTTGCGCAAGCGGCGGCCGGTGCTGGGGTCGGGGATCGAGTCCAACGCGCCGAAGGCGATGCCCCCGGCAATGAGGCACGCGGCGATCGCGAGGAAGTAGATCATCTCAGGCACCAGTGTCCGGATGAAGTACGCGGCCACGGCCAGGAAGATGAAACCGAAGAGGCGCTTGACATCGAGCATCCACTCGCCGCTGCGGGGCAGCCGCGTGAGGGCTCCGGCGGACGCGCCGACGACGATCAGCAGCAACCCCATGCCCCACGCGAAGCTGAACAGGAGCAGGAAGCCCATGCGGGGGTTGGCCTCGACGGCAACGTAGGTGAGGATCCCGGCCAGAGGCGCCGCCGTGCAGGGGGAGGCCACCAGACCGGAGACCATCCCCATCAGCAGCACGCCCAGGAAGCCCCGACCACCGACCGCGCTGAGCTTCGTGGCCAGCGCCGGCGGGAGCTGCAGCTCGAAGAGCCCGAACATCCCCAAGGCCAGCACCCCGAACAGCACAGCGACCCCGACCATGACGTAGGGCCCCATGATGACTCCGCGCACTTGCGCGCCCAACATCCCGACCAGCAGGCCCAGCACGGAGTAGACAACCACCAGCCCAAAGACGTATGTCACCGAAAGCCCCAGGGACCGACGGAAGGAAGGGGTCTCGGTGCGGGCGCCGATGATGCCGACGGTGATGGGGATCATCGGGTAGACACACGGCGTGAAGCTGACCAGCACGCCGGCGCCGAAGGCGATCAGCATGGCCCACAGCGGCCCGCGTTGCTCGATGAGGGAGCCGAAGTCGTACTGCCCGGCGGACTCCTGCGCGCAGCCCAACACCGACAGGCCAAGCAGCAGCCCGCAGGCCAACAGCACGCCGCAGAGGGAGGAGAGGCGATGCGAGAGACGCATGGCGCGGGCTCCGATGCTCAGCCACCTCAGCATAGCATCCGATGCGGCCCGGGATCAAGGCACTGCCGGCCGAGACCCTTGCCGGCCTTCCCTAACGGCAACAGCCTGCCCGGCCCCAACGACTTCCGCTCGCAAGGGCCCAGACACAGCAAGGGGCGTGGCGCCCCAGCCCTCGCCACGCCCCTTGCTCGTCACTCGACGACCAGACTACTTCTTCTTCTTGGCCGGAGCCTTCTTCGCCGGCGCCTTCTTGGCGGGAGCCTTCTTCGCCGGCGCCTTCTTTGCGGCCTTCTTCGCAGCCTTCGGTGCCAACAGCTTCACCTCCTTCACATGCGGAAGTTGGTGCCCCTAGCTGGCTGCCCTACTCCTGCCCTCGCGTGATGTTGCACGTAAGAAGAACGAGGTTCCGGAGTTCCCGCCTGCGACCCACCCTCTCGCAGGCATGACTCAATGGGCGCGGGAAGGCAAGGCCAACTTACAGCGGTGCATTCTATACCTACTTATACCTTCCCTCTCGCGAGTTGTCAATTGGTGAAGAGACTTTCTCCCGGGCAATCTCCAAGCACAACGGCGAGCACAGGGCTCGCCGTTCGGGCGGACGAATCAGTTGACAACTGGGAAGAGGGCTGGTGGAGGCGGCGGGAATCGAACCCGCGTCCGAGAAGCAGCCAGTGGGACTTCTACGAGCGTAGTGCGTGATTGGGCTTCGCCTCGGCGGGGCTCACGCACAGGCCCCGCCTCGGCTAGCTCAGTTCGGCATTCCCTCCCGGGGTTACCGAGCA
>VGFB01000241.1 GCA_016869015.1 Armatimonadota bacterium | reverse complement strand
CACGTCCTGGGCCTTCTCAGCGGTCTGTCTGCGAGCCGCTTCGACGGCCGCCAGGTCATCGGCGGTCGCCGGGCGGGTCTCAACCAGGTTCACGATCGCCTGACCCTTCTCCGTCGCCACGTCGCAGACATAGGCGTCGCCGATGTCGGTCAGGAAGAGGTCGTAGCCCGATGTCGCGACGTCGTTGCCGACGAACTTGGCGTAGGTGTACTCGTCCGGGCTGATCTCGGTGCCGACGATCGTGATCTGTTCGCGCCGGGCGAGGTAGTTGGGGTCGGGGTTGCGGTCCGACATGGTCTCGTCGAGGCACGCAATCCCCGCGATGTCCGGCGGGTGCAGGCCGAAGAACACGGTCGGTTCGGACTCGATGACCGGGGCGACCTCCGGCAGGGGTCCCAGCTTGAACGCGAAGAGCTTCTCATCCCGAGGCAGCAACCAGTGCTTCGGCGGCAGGATGGTGTACGGGTAGTCCAGGTCCAACTCGTCGGCGCTCTTCACCTCACCGAAGCCAAACTGCGAGCTGCCCGGACCGCGGGGGATCCGCTTGGGCCCCACGATCTTCTGCTGCGCAGCCAGCTGCTCAATGAGGGTTGGGAGAGCCTGCTTTGGCATCACGCAAAGCGCCATTCTGTGCGCCCTCCTGATACGTCTGGTTTCGCCTCCCCACGCTCCCCCCTCTCCGGAACAAAGAGGGGCCGGGGGTGAGGCCCTAGCAAATCCGCGGCAGCAACTCACCACTCGGCAGGTCGACGATGCGCGTGGGCCCCAGGGCGGTGCGCGCGGTCACGCGGCACTCGTCGAGGCTCTTGACCTCGCCGACGATCGCGGCCTCCCGCCCGAGGGCGTGGGCCTGCATCGCGGCGAGCACGTCGTCAGCCCGATCCGGAGCCACCAGGGCCACCAGCTTCCCCTCGTTGGCCATGCTCAGCGGGTCATGGCCCAACAGGTCGCAGGCGGCCTTGGCGGCGGGCCTCACGGGAACCGCCCCCTCCACGATCTGCACGTGCGCGTGTGACTGACGCGCGATCTCGTTGAGCGCGGCGGCCAGTCCGCCGCGGGTCAGATCGCGCAGCGCGCGGACCCCGTTTCCGCCCGCCTCCAGCACGGCGGCGGTGAGGTCGTTCAACGGCGCGCAGTCGCTGTGGAAGTCCCCTTGCAGGGGCAACTCCTCGCGCGCGGCGAGGATGGCGAGAGCATGGTCGGCCAGCGGGCCGTTGACGATCACCCGGTCACCGGCCCGGGCCCGCTCGCCGCCCAGCAGCACCCCCGGCGCGATGAGCCCCACGCCCGAGGTGTTGATGAACAGCCCGTCGGCGGCGCCGCGCTCGACGACCTTGGTGTCCCCGGTCAGGATCCTCGTGCCCGCTTCCTCGCACGCGTTCCGGATCGACGCGATGATCTGGGCCAACGCCTCCCGCTGGAGGCCCTCCTCGATCACCAGACCGAGGGAGAGACCCAGGGGTTGCGCCCCCATGGCGGCCAGATCGTTGACGGTTCCGCAGACGGCCAGCCGGCCGACATCGCCCCCGGGGAAGCTCAGCGGCGAGACGACGAACGAGTCGGTGGTAAACGCGAGTCGCTCGCCGCTGGGCAGCTCCAGGCAGGCGGCGTCGTTCGGCTGGTCGAGGCCGTTTGCGGGGCCCAGCACGCCGAGGCAGTCGGCGATCAGCTCCTGCATCAGGCGACCGCCTCCGCCGTGGCCGAGCAGCACGGCCTCGGGCAAGGAGGCCCGCTCGACTCCGGGGGAGGTCCGCCTGATCGCCTCGTCTTTAACGCGCGTCATCGTCATGCCGTGAGCCTCAAGGGCTTGGGGAGTGGCTTGCCGCATCGTGGCCCGTAGTACGGGCGGGAACTTCCAGCCAGGTTGTTCAGGCGGCCCGATAGCGGTGCTCAGCCGCGCACGCGCCTTCAGACGACACCATGCAGGGGCCAAGCGGCCGGGCGGGGGTGCAGGCTCTCCCGAAGGCCGGGCATTCGGCAGGCAACCGGGCGCCGCGCAGAACCTCGCCGCAATGACAGGCCGGATGGTCCTGCACTTCCGGCGCCGTCAAGGCGAAGCGCGCCATCGCGTCGAAAGCGCTCCACTCGTCCCGCAGCCGCAGCCCGCTCTTCGGGATGACTCCGATCCCCCGCCACGAAGCCTCACCAACGGCGAACACCGAGTACATGGCCTCTACAGCGTGACGGTTCCCCTCCGGCGCGACGGCGCGGCGATAGGCGTTCTCCACCTTCGCCTCGCCCTCGGCCACCTGCTGCAGAAGCATCCGTATGGCCAACAGGATATCCGCGGGCTCGAACCCGGCTACCACGCACGGCGTCCGATAGTCGTTCGCAATGCTCCGGTAGGCGTTCGAGCCGATGACGACGCTCACATGACCCGGACAAAGAAAGCCGTGGAGGCCGACCTCCTCCGCGGCCAGCAACGCGCGCAAGGCCGGGGGCACGGTCTTGTGCGCGGACAAGAGGGACAGGTTGCGCAGGCCCAGTCGGTCCGCCTCGCGGACCAGGCACGCGATGGTGGGCGCGGTGGTCTCGAAGCCCACGCCGACCATCACCACCTCACTGTCGGGCGCCTGCTGAGCCGCAGCGAGGGCCTCGAGGGGGGAGTAGACGACCTTGACGCGGCCGCCGCGCGCTCGCACCTCGGCGAGACTCCCCCGGGAACCCGGAACGCGGACCATGTCGCCGAAGGTGGCCAGGATCGTGTGCGGCCGCTCGGCGAGGTCGAGACACAGGTCGATCTGTCCGGCGTCCGTGACGCAGACGGGGCAGCCCGGCCCCGAGACCAACCGCACCGCGTCGCCGAGGAGGTCGCGAATCCCGGCGCGGGCGATGGCGTGGGAGTGGGTGCCGCAGACCTCCATGAGATGCACGCGGCCGCCCACGCGCTCCGCTGCGCGGTCGGCCAGCCGGCGGCAGTCGGCCACCAGCTGCTCCAGCATCTCCGGTGATGCGCCGGGCAGCGGGGTCACGGCGTCTCCTCGCCCAGACCGGCCTTCAACGCGTCCATCTCCGCGAACAGGGCCAGCGTCTCCCTGGCGTACTCCTCGTCGACCCTCTCGAGCGCGAAGCCCGCGTGCACCAGCACCCACTCGCCCGTCGTCGCATCGGGGCACAGGTCCAGCCGCACGCGCACGGTCGCGCCGCCCACGTCCACCACCGCCGTGGACTCCTCAATGCTCTCGACTCGACCGGGCACGGCCAGGCACATGGTCGGTTACCTCAGTTGCGCTCCCGCGATGACGGCCTGCCCGAAGGCGAGCCCGCCGTCGTTGCAGGGGATCTGGCGGTGGAGCAGCGGTTCGAGTCCGGCGGCAGAGAGCCTCCGGCACAGGCCGGTCAGCACCCGGGCGTTCTGGAAGGCGCCGCCGCTAAGCGCGACCCGGCGCAGACCCGTCTCCTCGGCGAGACGCTCAACGACTGTCGCCAACATGGCGACGAAGGTGTTGTGGAAGGCCCCGCTGATCTCGCCGACGCTGCGGCGCGTCCGCAGGTCGTCCGCGATGGAGCGGAACATGGGACCAGGCTCCATCACCAGCAGCCCGTCATCCTCACGCACCTCGAAGGGGTAGACGCGGTCGGTGACCACGGCGCAGGCCTCCAGGCGCATCGCGGCCTGGCCCTCGTAGCTGCAGACCTGCTGCACACCTGTGAGCGCGGCCACGGCGTCGAAGAGGCGCCCGGCGCTGGAGGCGGGGGGAGCGTTGAGTTCGTGCTCGACCAGCGCCCGCAACAGTGCCCAGGCGTTCCGGTCCAACGCTCGGCAGAACTCAAGGTCGAGGGCGTCGGCGAAGTCGGGACCGAAGGCCCGATCCAGGTAGACGGCGGCCATGCGCCAGGGTTCGCGCACGGCCCGGTCTCCGCCCGGCAGGGGCACGTAGGCCAGGTGCGCCGCGCGGGAGTAGGTCTGCGGGTCGGCGACCAGGACCTCACAACCCCACACCGTGCCGTCCTCGCCCAGGCCGGTGCCGTCGCAGGCGACACCGAGCACGGGCTCCGTTACGCCGCACTCGGCGGCGGCGCTCACAATGTGGGCATGGTGGTGCTGCACGCGGACGAGGGGCAGCCCGCGCTCGGCGGCAAGGGCCTCCGCGTGGCGGGTGGAGAGGTAGTCAGGATGCAGGTCGCAAGCGAGGGCTTCGGGTTCGACGCGCAGGATCGACGCCAGGTGCTCGACGATCCGCTCCATGAACCGCAGCGTCTCCGCGTCGTCGAGGTCGCCCAGGTGCTGACTGCTGAAGGCATAGTCACCCTTGGTGAGGCAGACCGTGTTCTTCAGGTGGGCGCCGAGGGCCAGCACGGAAGGCTGACAGCCTGGGAGCCGGACGGGGAAGGGCGCGTAGCCCCGCGCCCGCCGCATCAGGATGAGGCCCGTGGGCGCGGGGCGTGCGACCGAATCGTCGCAGCCCACGAGGATGTCGCGGTCGTGATAGAGGAACGCGTCGGCGATGTGCCCCAGGCGATGGAAGGCCTCGTCATTGTCGGTCGCCAGCGGCTCATCCGAGAGGTTCCCGCTGGTCATCACCAGCGCTGCGAAGCCGCCGTCCTCCAGCAGCAGCCGCTGCACCGGCGCGTAGGGGAGCATCACCCCAAAGCACGCGCTGTCGGGAGCGACCGAAGGGGCGACGGGAGCGTCCGGACGCTTCGGAAGCAGGCAGATGGGCCTCTGCGCGCCCTGCAGGAGCTCGACGGCGTCTTCCGGCACCACGCAGAAGGCTCGAATGACCTCCAGGCTCGGGGCCATGAGCGCCAGCGGCTTCTCCTCGCGTCCCTTGCGCTCCCGCAGCAAGCGGACCGCCGCCTCGTTGGTCGCGTCGCAGGCCAGATGGAAGCCGCCCAGACCCTTCACCGCCACGATCTTCCCGGCCCGCAGGGCCTCGACGGCCGCCGCCACCGCCTGCTCGCCCTCCACCGATTCCCGCTCTCCGATCCCCGCCGTGGCGTAGTACAGGTTCGGTCCGCAGTCGGGGCAGGCGACCGGCTGGGCGTGGAAGCGCCGATCGTCGATGTCACCGTACTCTGCGCGGCAGCGTTCGCACATCGGGAAGCGGCCCATGCTGGTGTTTGGGCGATCGTAGGGCATGGACCGGATGATCGTGTAGCGAGGGCCGCAGTTCGTGCAGTTGATGAAGGGGTGGCGAAACCGACGGTCCGCCGGGTCGGTCAGTTCGGCGTCGCAGTCGGGGCAGACCGCAACATCGGGGGAGACCAGGATCGACCCCTGGTCCCCATCGCGACTGGGGAGGATGCGGAATCCGGCCTCTCCCGTCGTCGCGAGCTCCTGGGTCGTTACGCTCTCGATGAGGGCGATCGGCGGCTTGTCGGCGCGGAGGTCCTGCACAAAGGCGTCGAGCGCGTGGGAAGGCCCCTCGATCTCGATGTCTACCCCGCCGGCGTAGTTGAGCACCGATCCCGCCAGGTCATGCCGACGAGCCAGCCGATGGATGAAGGGGCGGAACCCGACGCCCTGCACGATGCCCAATACCCGCACCAGGCGTCGCACGGCCGGGTGAACCCCTTGGCGTTCTGTCACGACCGAGCCCATTGCGCACCCTTGGGCGGCTTCGGACGGGGACGACACTGTGAGGCGCGTCAGGTGGGCGGAGCCACTTCAGCGGAGCGTTGCGCAACCAGCCATCGACCACTACTCCACGGCCACCAGCTTCACGCCGTCATCCGTCTGCACGCTGATGCTCTGACTTCGGCACTCGGGACAAGCCTCGACGTCCTCGGTCACCTCGAACCCGGCACCGCAGTCGACGCATCGCGCTGTGATGCCCCGCATCTCAGTTTCGAGTCTGACCTGCCCGAACTCGGTGCCCTCGGCGGCCTCGTAGAAGTGCTCGGCCAGGTGTTCCGGCGAGAGGCCGGAGAGCTCCCCGATGGCCAGCCGTACGACCCGGATCGGCTCCGTTCGCTCGGCCTGCACGCTCCGCAAGGCCTCGATGATCCCCTGAGCCAGTCCCGTCTCGTGCATTGCGGTTCTTACTCGGCCGTCCTGCCTACTCGACGCTCAACCGACTTTGTGAAATGCGTCACAAACTCCGGTCAGAAACGGTGCTGGCCGCCTAGCGCGGCCAAGTCGGGACGGCTCACCGGGGTCTCGTATACTGCGTTCTCCCCCGCCTGTCAATAGGCTCCGCCATGTGGCGGAGTCCCCGCGACAAACGCTTCATGGGCCCTGGATTCAGGGGGATTCCACGCCCCAGGTATTTCGGGGTTTTCCCCCATGAAACGGGGGGATTTTAGCAGGTATACTCATACCGAAATATTACAATTTACCCCGAGGAGGATCAGAC
>VGFB01000240.1 GCA_016869015.1 Armatimonadota bacterium | reverse complement strand
CAGAACGGACCACATGCGAATCGGCAACGTGACGGTCGACCCTCCCCTCATCCTCGGCCCGATGGCGGGGATGAACTCGGTGCCGTTCCGGCTCCTGTGCCGCAAGGCCGGGGCGGGGCTCGTCTGCTCGGAGATGGTCTCCGCGACGGCATTGCACTTCGGTAGCACGAAGACGGCGGGGCTCCTGGAGAGCTGTGCCCAGGAGCGCCCGCTCTCGGTGCAACTATTCGGGGCCGATCCCGACATCGTCGCGGAGGGCGCCCGGGACGTCGAGGCCGCCGGGGCGGACATCGTCGACCTGAACATGGGCTGTCCGGTCCGGAAGGTGCTCAAGGCCGGGGCGGGGTCGATGTTGATGAAGGACCCCAACCGCGCCGTTGCGATCGCCGCCGCCACCGTGCGGGCGGTCGGGGTCCCGGTGACCGCCAAGCTCCGCATCGGCTGGAGCCGCGAGGACGCCTCCTTCGTCGAGCTCTCCCGGCGACTGGTCGACGCGGGCGTCGCCGCGATCGCCCTTCACGGACGGACGGCCGGGCAGGGCTACCGGGGCGCAGCCGACTGGTCGGCCATCGCGCGGCTGGTGCAGGCCGTGTCGGTGCCCGTGATCGGCAACGGGGACGTCTTCACGGCGCCCGATGCCGGCCGGATGCTGCGGGAGACCGGGTGCGCCGCCGTGATGATCGCCCGCGGCGCTCTGGGCAATCCGTTCCTGTTTGCCCAAGCCGCGGACGTGCTGGCGGGGCGCGATCCGCGACCCATCCCCGCGCGTTGGCGCCTCGCGGCTGCGGTGTGGCATGTCCAGGCTTCCGCCCTGCACCATGGCGAGTATCTGGGAGTTCGCCGGATGCGGGCGATGTCGTGCTGGTACAGCCGAGGGCTGCCGGGTTCGGCGGTGTTCCGTCGCGAGGCGTGTCGCGCGGGGTCGGTGGCGGAGCTCTCCGCGGCGCTCCTGTCGCTCGCTCACAACCTGCCACATGACGCCGCCTCGGAGACCGCGCCGGCGGCCGTCGATCTTGAGGATACTCCCTTCGCATGAACAAGTTCGGTTTCGTCCTGCATCCGCTGGCCGCCCACGACGTCGCCCGCAAGTACCCGCCACTGAAGTACCTCCCCGACTCCTGGGTCGAGGGGTTGCTCAACCGCATGGGCCCCCAGTTCGTATCGCAGATCACCGACCTGCGCTCCGCCACGGGGGCGACCGCCGATGGCTGCTTCGTCGGCTGCATGACCACCTCTCGCCAGTTGGTCCAGTGGCCGCCCGAGCGCGCCTATGCGCGCATCCTAGGGGCCATCGACCTGGCCGCCCGCTGGGGCGCGAGAATCGTCGGCCTGGGGGCCTTCACGGCGGTCGTTGGGGACAAGGGGATCACCCTGGCCGACCGGGCCGCCGTGGCGATCACGACCGGAAACAGCTACACCGTGTATACCGCCATCGAGGGCGCCCGGAAGGCCGCCGAGTTGATGGGGCTGAGGGTGGCGGAGAGCCGGGCTGCGGTCCTGGGCGCGACCGGCTCCATCGGCCGGGCCTGCGCGCTGCTTCTGGCGCCGGAGGTCGGCGCGCTCTCCCTGGTGGGACGGCGTCCGGAGGCTCTGGACGCGGTCGCGGAGGAGGTGCTCGGTGAGACCGGGGCGCGCCCTGAGACGTTCACCGACGTGCCGGCAGGCGTGCGGGATGCAGACATCGTCCTTGCCGTAACGTCGGCCACGGAGGCCATCATCGGGCCGGATGACGTGAAGCCGGGCGCGGTCGTCTGTGACGTCGCCCGTCCCCGCAACGTGGCCCGGGCCGTCGCCGAGGAGCGCGACGACGTGCTCGTGATCGAGGGCGGCGCGGTCGCCGTGCCGGGCGAGGGCTTCGACTTCGGCTTCGACTTCGGCTTTCCCCCGGGGCTGGCCTACGCCTGCATGGCCGAGACGATGATCCTCGCTCTGGAGGGGCGGTTCGAGGACTACTCCCTCGGCCCGGAACTGCAGCTGGGTCAGGTGCGCGAGATGGGGGCTCTGGCCGTGAAGCACGGCTTCCGGCTGGCGGGCTTCCGCTGTTTCGAGCGCACGGTGCCTGACGAGGAGATCGCGCGCAAGCGCGAGCGCGCCGGCCGCTGAGGCCTGGAGCTTCCCGGCCTCGAACTTGCCGACCTGCCAGCCGGCGAACTTGCGGACTGCCGTCCTGTGACCCTGATCACCCCCGGAAGGGCCAGACCGGCCTTCGCACGAATGAACAGTTCGCGCCTTGCGCGCGCAACCTTCCGCACGGACGAGGTACCCCAGCATGTCGAGAGCCGCGCAGCATGAGCCGGTGATGGGCGAGGGCGTCGTGACCCCGGTCGGGCCGTATTCCCAGGCGGTTCGGTGGGGGAGTGTGGTGTTCTGTTCGGGACAGCTTGGGCTGGATCCGGGTTCGGGGAAGCTCGTGGAGGGGGTGGAGGCGCAGGCGCGTCAGGCGCTCACCAACATCGGGAACCTCCTCAAGGCGGCGGGTAGCGACCTGGCCCATGTCGTGAAGGCCACGGTGTTCCTCGTTGACATGGCCGCGTTCCCGGTTGTGAACCCGATCTACGCGGAGTTCATGGGCGACAACCGCCCGGCGCGCTCGACGGTGCAGGTTGCTGCGCTGCCCTTGGGCGGGCTGGTGGAGATCGAGGTCATCGCGTACATTGCCGAGTAGGCGCCCGTCGTGCCGTTGCCGTCGTCGTCGAAGCGGGCGCCTCGACCCACGAAGACCGACGATCCGCCGTCGTGGGACGGAGCGCCGCTCCGTCATCAGCCGCAACGCACTGGCCGCGCACCAGAGGGGAGGGAGTGGCGTGCAGGCACGGGTTGGGTTCGTCTTGTTGGGGTGTGTGCTGGCGGGTCTGGGGGCCGGAGCGGCCCAGGAGACCCCCGCTACGGACGCCGGGGGCCCTGTCGTGGAGCTCCTGACGAACGGCAGCTTCGAGGACCTCGACAGCGCGGGCTCCCCGATCGGCTGGCGCGCCGAGGGGCTTCTCGTGCCCGGGGTGAAGGTCGACGCGGCTTCGCTGAGGAGCGGTCGTCTGGGGTCCAAGGTCCTGCGGATGCGAAGCGAGACCTCGCCGGCGCAGGTCGCCTGCTTCAACGGGCCCTTCGATGTCCGCGAGGTGGCGGGCCGACAGCTCGAGGTGAGCTGCTTCTACCGGACGGTGGGTCGCCCCGGCGGGTACATGGACTTCGACACGTACGCGGAGCCCTTCGCCGAGAAGGGCTGGGAGACGCCGCACCTCACGCTCGAGCAGCACGCCCTGGAGGAGACGCCCGCCTGGACGCTTCTCACCTGGCGACTCCGTTGCCCGGCCGAGGCCCGGGAGGCGGTGTTGATCATCGGCGTGACGGGGGACGGCGAGGTGTGCGTGGATGACGTATCGGTGCGCCTGGCCGAGTCCCCTGTTCGGATGGAGCCCGAGGTTCTGGGTGACCTCGTCGCCTGGCCGCAGCGGAGGGAGTTGCGGCTGACGATCGTCAATGACACGCCTGAGGCGCGCGACCTGCGGGTCAATGTCGGCCTGGCAGCCAAGGGGGCCCGACCGCCGCGGCCCGCCGCCGTGAAGGTGGGGCCGGGGGCGCACGAGGACGTCGTCCTCAACTACAACCTGCCGACGGATGCGCCCCACGGGCTGTCGTTGTCCCTCGATGATGCGGCCGCGCCGATCGTGTACGACGCCCTCGTGGTTGAGATCCCGGCGCTGCTGACGGGTCGCATCGTGCAGCCCAACTTCCGGGGGACGCTTCTCGCCTCGATTCCGGTGGAGGAGTTCGTCATCGAGGGGCGGATTGCGGCGAGCGAGTCCCTCTGCTCGGAGGTGGCGCTGGAGGCCGAGCTCGGCGGCGCCGGCCGAATCGCCACCGAGGGCCAAGGCCTCACTCGCCCCGACGGCCCGGCCTCGTGGCGTCTCGCCTTCCCGCGCGAGGGCATGCTGACGGGCACGTATTGGCTGAACGTCACGGCGTTACGCCAGGGCAAGGTGGTGGCGACGCTGCCGCTGGAACTGTCGCGGGCTGCGGCGCGCGACCACGAGGTCGGCCTGGACGCCGAGGGGCGCCTGCTGGTGGCCGGCAAGCCGGTCTTCGTGAACGGCCTGTCTAACGTGTCCCAGCCCAACGACGTCGATCGCGCCGCCGCCCAGGGCTTCAACCTGGTCGTGGTCCCCACGGCCGCGGCGGCTCACGACCTCCTGGAGCGCGTGAACGCCCTGGGGCTCATGATGATCGTCTACTCGCCCATCCCCGCCCAGTCGGTCGACGGCTCGGTGCCGACGTTCTGGGAGCACATGGTTCACAAGTACGGGGAGAACCCGGGCGTTGTGGCGTGGCAGCTTCAGGGAGCGCCCGACGCCGCGCTGGTGCGGACGGCGGCCTTCCGTTCGCAGCAGGAGCACATCGCCACGATCGACTGCTACCACCCGACGCTGACCCGGCTGTCGATACCCAGCCTTCTGCCGGTGTATGCGCCGTACTGCGAGATCATCGGCGTCGAGTCTCAGCCCATGCCCGCCATGGGGGTGGAGACCGTCGTTGCAGACCTCGAAGCGGCCCGGGCGGCGGCCCGTCCGGGTCAGCCCGTCTGGGCGGTAGTGCAGGCTGTCGGGCGGGCCTGGCTGCTGCGGGGCGGGGGCTTGGAGAAGGGCCTCTCGGGCCGCCCGCCGACGGGTCCGGAGCACCGCGCCATGGCGCTCCTCGCCGTGGCTCACGGTGCGCAGGGCCTCCTGCATCGCGGCTACCTTTTCGGCGCAAGCCGCGACCGCGACGAGTACCTTCTGCCCAAGGACGCCCCCGAGCTGTGGGAGAGCATGAGGGCCACGAATGCCATCGTAACGCAGCTGTCCGAGGCCCTGGCCGGTGGAGCCTACCGCGGCGCTGCTGTTACCGGGGGTGTCCATGTCGGCGCGTGGGAGCACCAGGGGCGGCTCCTCGTGCTCGCCGTGAACGCCCAGCCCGCCGCCGCCCTCACGACCTTTGCGGTGCCGGGCGCCACACCCGGCGGCCTCCGCCGACTCGATGACGGCTCGGAGGTCCTCAAGACCGAGCGCGGCCAGTTCGCCGACGACCTCCCGGCCCTCGGGGGGCGCGCGTACATCGCCGACCTGTCAGCGCCCTAGTGCCTCGTTACTCGTGGTTCCTGCAGTTGCGGTCTGTCGTCGTGGGTCCGCTCACCGGAGCCGGCAGTAACGTCACGATGGCCAACGGCAACCGCCCCCAGCGATCACTACTGGAGATGACTGGCCATGGGCCTTTTCGAGCTGTCCGCCGCAGAACTCCTGCGCCGCGCCGCTGACCGGCAGGTGCTCGTCCCCGCGTTCAACGTGGCGCACCTGCCGATGGTCGAGCCGATCATCGCGACGGTGGCCGAGCTGAAGACCTACGCCCTCGTGGAAGTCGCGCGGCCGGATGTCGAGAAGTTCGGGGCGCGGAGCTTCGCGGCCGTTGCGGAGGAGTACCAACGACTCGCGGACCGCGGCGTGACGCGCCTGCACCTGGACCACGTGCCCGTCATCGATGAGGACGGGCAGGAGGTCGACTGGCGTCGGCTGGTCGGCGAGGCGCTGGAGCTGGGCTACGATTCGGTGATGATCGACGGGTCCCGGTTGCCGCTGGAGGCGAATATCGCCGCTACGAGGGCGGTCGCCGAGATGGCGCATCCCCTCGGCCGTCCGGTCGAGGCGGAGCTGGGCGCGGTGCTGGGCCACGAGGCCGGCCCGCTTCCGCCCTATGAGGAGCTGTTCGCGAGCGGGAAGGGCTTCACCGATCCGACCCAGGCCCGACGGTTCGTCGAGGAGTCGGGATGCGACTGGCTCTCCGTCGCCGTCGGCAACATCCACGGCGCGATCTCGGCGGCCGGGCGCGACCAGGCCAAGGTCCAGGCGCGGCTGAACCTGGAGCACCTGAGGCTGCTGCGCGCGGCGACGGGCGTGCCGATGGTGCTGCACGGGGGATCGGGCATTCAGGCCGAGTATCTGCGCGCGGCCACCAGCGAGGGGATCGCGAAGATCAACGTCGGGACGGAGATTCGCCAGGCCTACGAGCGCACGCTCGCCGAGACAGACGACGTGGCCCGCGCGCAAGCGGCCGTCGCGGACTCGATGCGCAGTCTGATCGTGGAGACCTACCGGATGGAGGGGTCGGCCGAGCGGCTGGCCGAGTAAGCGCGATGCAGCACCAACCATGGCCGGTTGCCGGGTTGCTTCTGGTACTGGGCCTCCCGGGCCTGTTGCCCGCTCAGCCACCGACGGTCTCCTCGGCAGACTACGAGGAGCCGGAGTTCTGTAAGGCCTGCCACAAGGATCAGTAC
>VGFB01000239.1 GCA_016869015.1 Armatimonadota bacterium | reverse complement strand
TAGCCGTCGAAGGCCTTCTCCTCCGCCTTCTGGGCCGGTGCGGTCAGGCCGTAGGAGGGCGAACCGCCGGGGGCGATCAGGTCCCGGCCATAGGCCGTGACATGGACCGATCCGGTGTTAGGCGATAGATGCCCGACGGAGCGGCGCGAGTTGGCGAACGACATGAACAACTGATCCTCCGGCGCGCCGGGGGTGCGCAGGCCGGCGTAGCCGCTGTACGGGAAGTAGGTCGAGGTCTGCGGCTTGGCCTTGCGGGGCGCCTCGGTCCCGTATTTGGAGTTTCCCATGCAGGGGAGGAGTCCCTGCGGGGTCTGGAGCAGGTCCCAGAAGTTGGCCGCCGCGGCCGAGAGGCGGCGGAACTCCTCTATCCAGGCGGCCGTGCATCCCTGGCTGGCGAACAACGTTGCCTGGTAGGCGAACTCCTCGACGTATTTCACGCTGTAACTGATGTCCTGCTCCAGCGCCCCGCCGTCCCGGTGCATCACGCGCCCCGCCCACCAGGGGATCGCCTGATCCACCACCCTCTCGAGTTCGCGCGACTTCTTGAGATCGTCGAAGACGAGTGCGATCGTGGCGACCGAGAGGATGCCGTCATAGTTCTGGTTGGCGAAGAAGTAGTCCCCGGTGACATAGGACTCGATCAGAAACGGCGCCGTCTCCTCGGTCAGACCGATGGCGATCCAGGCCAGCGGCGCGGCCGGCAGGCTGGCGAGCGATTCCGCAGATGCCTCGCTCGTCATGGCCTTGTTCGCTTCGGCGCGCGCCTTCTGCACCGCCTCGGACGGCCAGTGTCTCAACCACTCGGGATGGGGCGGCGGCTCCTTCTCGTGATCGAGATGCTTGGCCAGCAAGGCCAGCGACGGCAGGAAGGAGTTCTTGATCCGCCAGGCCGTGTGCAGGTGGAAGAAGCTGTCCAGGGGCTTGCCGTCGGGGCTGAGCGTCTGGCGCGTGGCGCTCGTGAAATACTCGTGGAAATAGCCCTGGCAGATCTCGAGCCACTTGTCCTTGTAGATCGCCTCGCCGGAAGACCACCAGGCATCGACCAGGGCCGTATTGAAGCCCCAGCCACCGCCACCCCAGCCGCCGATATACCAACCCACCCGCTGGCTGTTCCCGTCCGGTCCGAGCCACTGGATCGGCGTCCCCGGCGGCGCCATCAGGCCGGAGGCTGTCAGGATCGGGTAGTCGTCCTCCTTGATGCCGGAAAAGGTGTCGATCCAGTCGCGCTTGTAGGCCTTTTTGTAGTCCTCGAGCGTCCACCGTCCGACCAGCATCTGCGCATCGGCGGTCAAGGTGCGGTTGAACGAGCGTGAGGGAGGCGCGCCACTGAAATCCATGGACCGCAACCGCTTGACCAGTCGTGCGCGGAACAGATCGAGCACGGCCTTGTGGTCCTTGGCCTCGACCGCCGCGCGCATGGCCTCCATCCCCGGTCGCGTCAGGTCCAGACGCTCGGCCAAGGCGGTTGCCGCTTCGCGCTCCTGGACCGTTGGCGAAGCCTCCTCCCCGCCCACCCTCTGCCCTGCGCACAGCAGACAAGCCCCGAGCGCTACAGCCACTGGCCAGATCGCAGCCACGGCTTTCCCAACGACCGAACGTATTGACTCCATCAGGATCCCTCCATCGTGTTTGGCTGCCTGCGGCTCACCTATTGGTAACGTCCCACCAGTGGTGTCGACGTGTCGCGCCCGCTGGGTCCAGACGGCCTGTCCTTCCGGCTGCCTTCCTTTCGTCCTCCATCGCGTTGGTCGCCCAGCAACCCTTCGGCAGCTCCGCGTCCGCATGCTCGATCAGCCGCAGCGTCGGCCCCGCCATCTACTCCCGGCGCCACTTGGCCGTGTAACCGACCATCACCGCCCACACCAGCGTCAGCGCCGAGGTTTCCGTCGGGAACCGGCCGACCGGTGCAGATCTGGCGGCGGGAGGCACGGAGTGAAGCAGCTTCCGGCCGGCTGTGGCTGGGCGCTGGCCGCCGTCGTCGGCGGGCTGGTGCTGGCCCTGCTGGGCGCACGGGCCGACTGGGCCGTGGCCGTCGGTGGCACCGTCCCGGCAGCCAACGCGCCAGGGGCCAACTGCAGCCCGCACAGAAGCAGCAGAAGGTACCCTCTGGCCATGGCATGCCCCGACCGCCTCACGGACCTGCGCTTGTGGCCGCACTCCCGGGCGCCACAGCATCCGGCACTGCGGCCCAGCGCCGCCGCGACGACGCTCCTCGCGGCGCTCGTCTCACCTCCAGAACCAGCAGCCAGCCTGCACCGGAACGTACGGGGATGGCCGCGTCGGGGGCGAACTCCGCAGCCTCCTGGAAGCCCCCGATGGCCGGCGCCGTAATCCGGGTCCTGGCCGGGTCGAGTCCGAGGGCCTGCCAGTCGACGAACAGACGGACCGGCACGGTCTCCGGCGCGGCGTCCGCGCGGTCCGCTTCCCGGGTCGCCGCGGATGGGGCGGTGGACAACACCAGCCGGCCGAAGCCCTCGTAGTCGTGGAAGCTTGTGGTGAGGGGCGCCCAGCAGGAGAGACGCTTGGCGGGCCGCTGCTGATCCCGGCAAAGGTTGAAGCCGACCTCGGTGTTGCCGTCGGCGCCTGGGCGGATGCCGGCTGCCGCGAGGGGCAGGCGCGCTTCGGCTTCCCACGAGTCCTCCCCCAGCGTGGCCCGGTATTCCCACGGGTCGTTCCGGGTCAGATCCTGGCCGCGGCCATCGGCAAAGACGCCCCGGCTGTTGCCGACGAGCTGCAGGTAGTCCCGGCTCCCTGGGGCCGGAGAATCGAGGGACACCATACTTGTTTTCGCTCCTCGCTGATTACGGTGTCCCTCGATGCCCTCGGCGCACAGACGCAGTTCCCCCCGGGTCCGCCATGATGCTCCTCACGCCGCCCGCGGTGCGGGGTTCCGCTTCACTGCGTCGCTGACCACGACCGGCGCACGAACCCGCCGGCCGTGACTGTGACCGTTTCCGCCATGGCCGGCAGGCCCCGGAACGCCGGATTGGCGCTGATCGCACAGACCATATCCCGCTCGCCCGGGTTCTGCACGAAGACCTCCAGGCCCGTCTTGGTCGGCCAGGCCACGACCTTCAGGTCCGGCTGGTCGCACAGCACTGGATGCCCGATGACCAGGCTCACGTCCCCGGCGTTCAGGTCCACGTTGGCATAGCCGATTCCCCCGCACACGGTCACGGGCTTCAGCGGGCCGCCGTTGAGCTGCTTCATGCAGGACCAACCATCGGTCAGTCCGGCGGCCTGGACAAAGAGAGCCGTCGGCATCACGGTCTTGGTCAGTTGCGCCGCGAAGGCTCCCTGGGAGGCTGCGGCCTTCAGGCATCCGGCCGTTGACTCCACCTTCCCCTGGGAGGCTGTGACCCCGTATGCCGGAGCACAGCCAAGACCCAGCGTGCGCCGGATGTCGTCGAAGACCTCATTGCCCTGCTCGAGGCTGGTGCCGGCTGAGACCGCCATGAAGGCCATCACAAGCTGGTCGCCCCGGCGCAGTTGCTTGCCGGCCACCGGTAGCCCGAACGACGTTGCGAAGAGCTTGTCGGTCATGGTCACGTGCGCGCTCAAGGGCGTCAGCGGGAAGATGGCCGCGGCGCCGTTAGGGTTGGGGTAGGCGGCCGTGTAGTTGCCGGGGAGCATGTCGCCGCTGAGGTAGGCGGGTTGGCTCCCACGAGGGCCGACGCGGCTGATCGTTCGGCCATCGGCGAAGCTCGCGAAGAAGTGGTCGCCGATGCCCTCAGGCCGGCTCCCGTAGTCGCTGACGGCGAAGCCGTGCAGCGCCACCGGGACCTTCGGATCGAAGGTGAGGTCACGCAGGGCCGTGACCGTGATCTCGTTGAAGCTCAGGCCGGCGCGTTCGAAGGCGGCCGTCGGGGTCACCCGGCGGATGATGGCGGTGATGTACTCGTTGGGGATGGTGCGGTAGGTCGGCTTGCAGTCGGCCCGCGGGGGCGTGCCCTCGGGGTACTTGAGCCGCGCCGTCTGCTCGAGGATCTGCACCTCCGGCCCGGCCGCGGGGTAGAGGTTCGCGCTCGCCAACTCCTCGCCGCCCTCACGCAGACCGCCCTCGAGCGAGGCGATCGGCCCGGCCCAGCCGGTGCTGCCGGTCCACCCGCCGTCCCACGAGGGCGGGTACTCCTCGGTGGGGTCCACGGGGCAGGGGGCGCCCCACGACGGCTGCCAGCCAGCGTAGACGGCACTGGTCGTGCCGGTGGTGTAGATCATGCGGCCTTTGCGGTTCGCCTGCAGGCAGGCGCTGATCGTGTTCTGGTGGTCTCCGCACTGGTTCATGTAGGCCTCGGAGAAGCGGATGCGGATGCCGCCCGACAGCAACTGCTTCCCCGCCGCGTCGCGGGCCACGAGGTGGAACACATGCTGGTCGTCATGCAGGCCGGGGAACTCGCGGGCCAACTCCGGCCCTTCGCCCGCAAAGCGCAGGTGCTCCGCCCCGCGGTCCAGCACCCGGGCTTCGCTCATCCCGGCCGGCGAACTCACGCGGAGCCGGACCTTCCAGAAGTCCGACCCCGGAGCCGGCGCGCCCCAGTACATGATGTTGATCCCGTCATAGGCTTCCAGCCTCGGGCCGCTGCTTAGGTACGCCCCATGCGGGTTGATCCAGTAGGTGCGGTTCGCCTGGGCCTGCGGCGTGATCTGGTCCTTGAGGTCGGCCGCATCGCGCACCCGCCAGACATTCTGCAGGCCCATCGTGGCCGCCGTGGCCACTTGGGCGGGTGACTTGACCAGATGCAGCGAGAGGGGCACGAGGTTGTGGAACTGGGCGTCGAGGGCCAGGTAGTGGTCCAGCGAGTCATCCACCAGCTTGCCGTTCTCCCAGGTTTGCACCGCGCAGGCGACCATGTTCTTGAGCATCTGCGGATCGCGGTCCGGGTGGGCATGCAGGCGGGTCAGAGCGATGAACCCGGCGTGCATCTGGCTACCCCAGAGGTTGTAGGTATCCTCGATGCGCTTGCCGTCGGCGGCGAGGCCGGGTGGCTTGGGGAAGTCGAACTCGCCGAAGGCCACGTACTGATCGCCGTTCACAGTCTCATAGTCCAGGCCGGGCAACGCCAGGAAGTCGTCACGGCACTGCGCGGCGCACTCCTTGCGTAAGGCATCCCAGCCCGTCGGCGTGAGCCGGTCCAGCCGCTCGGCGAAGAGTACCGCATGGTACCCGGCAGTCTGTGCCGCGGCGCAGTACTCCGCAACCGTGCCGCTGCCCCCGGTCAACGCGGTGCGTGCCCCGGCGAGCACCTTCCAGTGCTGCAAGGCCGGGGTCTCCGGGTAGGTAGCCTGGGCCCAGTCCACCGGCTGCGGGGGGTACTGCTCCGGCCGCGTCGTGGGCTGCGCGGGGGTCTGGTGGCCCCCAAGGGCGCCGTTCCTGAGTGAAGGCTCGGCCAGCCACTGGGTGAGCTGCACCAGGAACCTGCCGGTGTCGCTGGGGATGCCCTCGGCGCCCTTGTCCCAGACGATGCTCTCCATGGGCTTGCGCCGGGCGCCCCAGAAGGTCCAGTTGGGCCACAGCGCCATCACGGCCACGCGTCCCGCGCCGGCCTCGCGCGCCGCGGCGATGGGGGGCTCGGAGGCGTAGGTCGCCGGGGCCGTTTCCATCTCCTCGCTCAGGGGGACGTTGCGTACGGAGCGGGCGGTGTGCTCGCCCCGCACCAGCACTTGCCACTCCTTGCCCGGCTGCAGGGCGTAGAGGGTCTTCTGCCCGTCGGCCCGCCACGAGCGAGCGGGATAGAAGACGGTCTTGACCCCCGCGGTCGCCGGAGCGGCGGCGACTCTCGTGGTCCAGGAGTAGTCCCACCGGATGCCACGCGTCTGCCGGTGGGAGTTGGTGGGGTCCATTACCTGCTCGTCGAGCAGGGACAGATCCCAGGGCTTGAGCACGACGTTGGCGGCCACACGGCTCTTGTCCCAGCCACCGGCACCCATGCTGGCGAGCACCCCGCCTCCGGCGGCGACGTAGGCCTCGAGCGCCTTGCCCGCGACGGCGATGGCTGGCGGCAGTTCGCCCTTCTCGTTCACCGCCGGGATGTCCGTGAGGATCACCACGTTGAAGGGCTTCAGTGTCTCCGCGCGGACGGCGTCCCACTTGAGCGTCCCGACTTCGAAACCGGCCTGCCGGTAGTCCTGCAGGGCGTCGTAGTCCTCCAGGTAGATGAAGTCCTCGGAGACGAAGGCCACAGCCGGGGCCGCGGCCGCGAGCGATCCCACGAGAGGCCCCAGGGCCGCGGTGATGATCATTGCCACGAGCAGACGTTGCGTGTCCGTTTGGGTACCCATGACCTCGCCTCTACCCGGGATTA
>VGFB01000238.1 GCA_016869015.1 Armatimonadota bacterium | reverse complement strand
CCACTCGGGGTGATCATCGTGGTTGTGGCTCCACAGGCCGCCCTGGTTCCAGTAGACCTGCATCGACAGGACCTTGCCGATGGCCCCGTCGTGGAGGCGCTTGATCGTCTCCACGTAGCCGCGCTGGTGCCGCCGCTGGGTGCCCGCGACGACGCCCAGCTTCCTCTCGGTCGCCAGCTCCCCCGCCGCCAGCATCATGCGAACCCCCGCCGGGCAGACCGCCACCGGCTTCTCCATGAACACGTGCGCCCCCGCCTCGATGGCGGCCTTGAACTGGAAGGGCCGGAACCCCGGCGGCGTGCCCAGAATGACGTAGTTCACGCCCGTCTCAATGACCTTCTTGTAGGCGTCGAAGCCTGAGAAGCAGCGCTCCGGGGTCACGTTGAACTGGGCGCCTCGGCCCTTCAGGCCGTTCATCGCGCCGTTGACGCGGTCCTCGAACAGGTCCCCGAGCGCGTATACCTCGATGCCGTCCCCACCCGCGTCCAGCGCGTTGTGAGCGGCGCCGTTGCCCCGGCTCCCGCAGCCGATCAGCCCGACCCGCAGCTTGTCCGTGCCCTGCGCGGCCCCGAAGCTCCCGCCCAGGAAGCTCCCCGCCACCGCCGCCGCGCTCAGTCCGGCCGTCGTCTTCAGGAAGTCCCGTCGCGGAATGACCGTCTTTCCCTCTGAACTCATGGTGATGGCTCCCTTCCATTCAAGGCCAGGGCCTGACGCGGCCCTCGCCGTAGTCGTGCGCCGGTTGTCGACCATCTGCTTCGCCGTGAACGGGCGGAACCCCTCGGCGCGGAGCTACCAGGCTCACAGGCGTGTAGGAGCGGCTTCAGCCGCGACCACGTTGCGCGCCGCCAGGGCATCGCGGCTGAAGCCGCTCCTACGCTACGGGCTACCGGTTCAGGCTCCAGATCGCGTGGTTGAGCACGCCCGCGAAGCCGCGCCTCAGCCACACGAGCCATGCCGCGACCGCCATCATGGCGTACAGGGCCGTCCACACGGGCCCGAAGACCCACGCCGGCGGGTTGAACGACGGCTTGCGCAGGGCCTGGTACCAGTCACCCACCGACGACGACGTTGCGGCGCCTCCCACGGCCGCCGCGGCGAAGACCACCAGCAGCGCGACGACAAGACCGAGCACCGTTCTGAGGCTACCCATGAGCGTTGGCTCCCCGTGTCTGGCCTGACGAGGGGTTCGCGGGAAGCCCTGTCGAACCTTCCCGCCCTCTCCCGTGTCGGATACGGTGAACCCATGGGCACTCCCGACCCAGAGCTGATGCGTCGAGTCCAGCAAGGCGATGCGCACGCCTTCGAGGAGCTCACGCGTCGGCACGAGCGCACCCTCGGCCTGCACCTGCGTCGGTACGTCGGGCCCGACGACGCCGGCGATCTGCACCAGGAGGTCCTGCTCCGCGTCTGGGAACGGGCATACCAGTGGGAGGGCCGCGGCGCCCCACTTGCGTGGATGCTTCGGATCGCCACCAACCTCGCGCTGAACCATCTCCGCGCCCGTCGAGCGACGGCGCCCCTGGAGGGTCGCGATGGCGAGGGCGAGTCGTTCGAGGCTCCATCGGGCGCCGAGGGGCGCCCGTCCGCCGCCTGGGAGGACCTGGAGCGCTGGGCCCAGGCCTCGCGGGCGATGGCGCTGATAGGCGAGCTCCCGGAGGACAAGCGCGCGGTCCTGGGCATGGCGCGCGTGGAAGGCCTGAAGCTCCAGGAGATCGCCGACCGGCTCGAGGTGCCCCTGGGAACCGTGAAGTCGCGCCTGCACGCGGCGACGCAGTGGCTGATCGATCGCTGGGAGGAGGACGAATGACACCACATCCGAACGTCGAGAGCTTCCGCTGGTTCCTGGAGGACTGGCTGCCTCAGCGCCTGGGCGAGGTCGTGAACCTGCTGGACTACGAAGTCGTGGAGGCGGGCGACGGTGCTCGCACGGTGCGCCTGACGATCGGCTGCAACGCCCATGCTGAGACGGTGGAGTTCCCCGACCTCCCTGCTCCGAGCGCCGAGGGCGTCTTCACGGTCGCGGGGAGAGAACGCGTCGTTGCGCTGACCGCCGATCGCGCGGACCTCGAGCAGGCCCGGATCAGAGGCGTGGGCGAGCAGCTGCGGGATGAGATCGAGCCGCGTCTCGTTGCCCTGCCCGACAGGGCCGACTCCAACGCGGAGATGGCCGCGGCATGGCTGCCGGTCGACCGCTGGATCAACGACTTCCTACTACACTCACCGACCAGCCAGCCCATCGAGGACACGAACTGGCTCGCCCATCAGACGCACCTCCGACGGCTGTACCTGCCCGAGAACGACGCGGCCTTCCACCCCTCGCATCTCGGCCGGGTCTGCCCTATCGAGACCCCGGAGGGGCCCAACATCGGCCGCGTGCTGTACCTCGCCCTCGGCGCCGAGGTCCGCGAGGGGCGGATCGTCATTGTCGACGACGCGCCTCAGCGCCGGCTCGGGCTCGGCGCGAGCTTCGTGCCGCTCCTCGAGCACAACGACATCATCCGCCAGCTCATGGGCTGCAACATGATGCGCCAGTGGTTGCCCCTCGGCGAGCGCGAGCCCGCGCTCGTACGGACCGGCGCCGAGCCCAACGAGGCCTGGTGCGGGCGAAACCTCCTGACGGCGTTCATCTTTTGGCGGGGGATGAACCACGAGGATGGGATCGTGCTCAGCGAATCGGCGGCGGCGAAGCTCGCCTCCCCCGAGCGGCTGGACCTCGGCGACAAGCTCTCGAACCGTCACGGCACCAAGGGCACCGTGGGCGCCGTCCTGCCGGACGAGGAGATGCCCCACACCCCCGACGGCCGGGCCGTCGAGCTGCTCTTCGACATGGGCCGCCTCCACACGCGCGGCAACTTCGGCCAGATCCGGGAGGCCGTGCTCGGCAACCTCGCCCACGCGCAGGGCACGCCGGTCATCTGTCCGCCCTTCCAGTCGCCCCCGTCCTCCGCGCTGCGGGCGATGCTCCGCGCTGCCGGCCTCCCGGAGGATGGTCAGACGCAACTCACCGCCGGCCGCGATGGCGCCCCCCTCGACCAGCCCTCCACGGTGGGTTACGTCTACTGGGGCAAGACGTCCCACCGCGCCGCCGAGAAGCTGACCGCCTGGCCGTGCTCCCCTCTCCGTCTCGGAGAGGGGCCGGGGGTGAGGCAAAGCGCCCAGCGCCAGGGCGAACTTGAGAGTTGGGCCTTGCAGACCTGCGGCGCGCACGAGAACCTGATCGAGAACCTCCACACGCGCTCGCTCGACCGGCCGAGTGTCGACGAGCTGCCTGCAAAGATGGCGGCCGGGCCCGTCGCGCAATCGCCGCCGCCCTCCGCCCTGTTCGAGGAGGCCGCGAGGCTCCTGCGGATCGGCGGCATCCGGGCCGTCTTCACCGGAACTTCGGTCGAGTTCGGCTTCGCAGAGCCGGGGCCGGACGACGTGCCGTTGGCGACGTCTGTGCCTCATCCGTGGCTGCCCAACCGCGAGCTCACCCATGTCGGTCTGCCTGCGGGCGACCGCAGCGGGTATGCCCACCTGCTCCAGGCGAACGAGCGCGCGCGGAGGTCGCTAAGCGGCGACACACCGGAGAGCATCCGCCGGAACGCCTGCGAGGACATCGCGACCCAAGTGCGGACGGTGCTGGAGGGGCTCGACCTCAACCACGAGCTCCGCCTCGGCAATCGCGTGGCCTTCAGCGCGCGGGCCGTGGTGACGCCCGGCCACGACCTGCAACTCGGGGAGATCGGCCTGCCTGAGCCGATGGCGTGGGCGCTGTTCGGGCCTCTCGTGGCCCGGGAGATCGGGGAGGAGAAGGCCGGGGCGCGCGGCCCGGACGCGGAGGCGGCGCTGCAACGGGCCATGGCTAACCGGGTTGTGTTGGCGAATCGGGCGCCGACCCTGCAGCCGACGAATGTGACCGCGTTCTGCCCGGTCTTGCGCGACGGCCCGTCGATCCGACTGCACCCGCTATGTTGTCGGCTGTTCAACGCCGACTTCGATGGGGATCAGATGGCGGTGCTGTTGCCGGTCACGGAGGCCGCGCAGGACGAAGCTCGGGAGAAGCTCTCGCTCGAAGGGCATCTGCGTCTGGATCCGGGTGGAGTGCTCGCCTGTCTGATGCCCGTCCACAGCCACCTGTTCGGTTTGGCCTGGGCGGCTCGCAACGACGCCCGACGTCCGGGTCTGCTCGCGCGCTGGCCGCAGGGCCTGCCGGAGGCCCCCCGCGACCTGACCGCGGACTGGCTACTGGATGCGCTGCGAGCGCGGCTGCAGACGGGGGGAGCGTCCGCCCTCCTGGAGACGCTCCAGGCCCTGCTCGAGCTGGGCGTGGAACTGGCGACTCGCTCCGGCGCCTCGCTCCATCCCTTCGTGGGCGAGTCACTGCACCTGCCGCCGGCTCCTGACCACCACTGGCCGAGCAGTTGGTACTGGTACTCGGAGGCGGTCGAGTCGGCGATCTCCTGCCAGGTCGATCCCGAGAGCCCCGACCTCGGCCCGCAGCTCCTCCTGGTGCAGTCGGGGGCCCGGGGGAACCTCAGCCATCTGCGCCGTCTCACGGGCCCGTGCGGCCTGATGGGCGCTTCGCCTTGGGGGGGGCCGGTCGTCACTTCGGGCCTGCGGGAGGGCCTCACCGCGGAGGAGTACTTCGACTGCGTGCCGCGTACCCGGGCCTCGTTGAGCGCGGCCCACGGCGACGTGATGGCCTGGACCGGTGAGCTGCGGAAGCAGCTTTGGCCGAAGGGCGATACCGTCCTCGCCCGCGCCCTCCGCGCGCGCGACCCGGGTCCCGTCCTCGCGCAGGCCGCCCTGAACCACGAGAGCGACCCTCTCACCGACCCCGGTGTGAGGCTCTGGATGGGCATGCGGCCGGAGTGAACGCCCGGGCTGTCCCTCGCTGGTGCTCCGTTGCGGCCCGCTTCGTCCCTCGCAGGAGGAGCGGGCCGCAACGGCGAATCATCTGAGCATCCACTTCGTCGCACGTACACCCCTCCACCAGGAGGTGCCACCGTGCGCTCTCACCCTCTGATGCGCCGTGCTGCCCTCGTGCCGACCGGCCTTGTGTGCCTGGCGGTAATCCTCTGCCCGCCCGATGTCGGAGGCGCCCAGAAGGCCAAGGACTACCGACCCAAGGATGCCACCAAGGGGGCGCCGACCGTGGAACGAGAGACCCCGGCGACGGCCACCGTCGCGCCGAACGAGTGCCCGGCGTGTCACGCCGCCGTGCCGCCCGGCGACGGGCAGATCGTCTGCCAGGGCTGCGGCAAGCCGCTGATCGTGGCGCCCGGCGGCGCCGGGGCGCTGGCGTCGGGTCTGCGGCTCGTCCCGTCGGTGTGCGTCGATACCGAGGGCACCGGCATGGAGGCCTTCCGGATGCTCGTGCCCGCGGGCTGGGACTTCGAGGGCGGCGTGAAGTGGAACCTCGCGAACCCCGGCCTGCCGGTCATCGTCGCGTTTCAGCTGCGCAACCCTGGCGGCTCCGAGGTCATCGAGGTCTTCCCCGGCCAGAACTTCAGCTGGAGCACCTCGCCCATGTTCCAGCAGATGCACCCGGTCGGCAGCGTGTCTCTGGGGGCGATCGTCATGCCCCCCATGGACGCCCAGCAGATGCTGCGGGACTTCCTGCTCCCGGCCTGCCGGGGTCGGGGCGTGCGCATCAAGAGCGGTGAGCCCCTCCCACAGCTCGCGGCGCATCTGGCATCCGCCGAGGGGGACGCGCCGGGGACGGTTCAGCGCGACGCGGCCAAGGTCCGGATCGCGTACCAGGGCGACGCCGGCCCGGTCGAGGAGGAGCTCTACGGCGCGGTCTCGGTCGCCAGCCTGCCGACCAACTCCATGTTCGGCCAGGTCGACACGATCGTCTGGTTCGCGAACTACATCTTCTCCTGCCGCTCAGCCGAGGGCCGCCTGGACGCCGGAGCCGACCTCTTCCGCACGGTCGTCAGCTCCATCCGCCTGAACCCGACGTGGAAGTCCGCCTGCGAGCAGATCACCGTCGGCCTGTGTCAGAACCAGATCCGAAACATCCGCCAGATCGGCGAGTTCGGCCGCGCCTACGCGCAGCAGGGAAGCGACCAGCGGGACAGCCAACTCGACGACTGGTACGCGCGCCAGGAGATCAAGGACGGAATCATGGACGACGTCAGCCGCACGATCCGCGGCGTGGACGCCTTCTACGATCCCCACAAGGAGCAGACGGTGGAGCTGCCCGGCGGCTACGGGCACGCCTGGGCCAACAACCTCGGCGAGTACATCGTCACCGAGAGCACCGACTTCAACCCCAACCTCGGCTCCAACCTCCACTGGGAGCCGATGGAACCGAGGTAGCAGCCTG
>VGFB01000237.1 GCA_016869015.1 Armatimonadota bacterium | reverse complement strand
CGGGACCGGAAGGCCTACGGCATATGCCTCGCACAGGAACACAACTGGTGGATCAGCGACCCCGTGGCGTGGTTGCCGATCGTCGAGCGCGCCCGGCCAGATGCAGCCGCACTGTGGTCCCGTCGACCGCGCATAGTGTCCCGAACGGAGGCCGAAGGCCTCCTTCGAGCGGCTGGTGACCAGCGATGGAAGGAGGTGCGCGACGAACTCCTTGCGTCGCACGGGCTCGTGGAGAGTAGACGCGAGGGCCATATGTACGAGCTCATCGACTGGACTGCTTGGGATGACGCGGGCCTGCCACCTTCAAGACGGTTCGCCAGGGACACTTCTGAGGGGCGGAGGTTCGACTGGCCGAACATCCTACTGAGCATGGCCTTCAGCCTGCTAGTAGTCGAGCCAGTTGCCTATCTGGTCGGAGGCGCCTTGGACAGAGCGGCCCACGAGGCCACGCCCACGGAGCTCGTTGCGGAACAGGCTGACCTGTCTGGAGGCAAGCCCTTCCCGAAGCTCCTGTATGTGGCCCCGGGCTGGCCCCCGCTGCAAGTCGTTCCGAGCGAGGCTACCGATCGGGAGCAGACCCAGCCGTTGGGGTACCTCCTAGTGGTGGGAGGTGAGTACTCCCTCTGCAAGGATGGGCTCCTCGTGGAGGAACCGAAGTGCCTCTATGACCTCGGACTAACGCGCAGATCTGATGAGGCACAGGGGCCGTTCGTACTGCGGTGGTGCCCTTCGTGTGGGGCGTACGTGCTCTACCTGGCCGACGCGTGCCCGTTCTGCTCCGGCCAACTGTAGCCTCTGCAACTCCCTGAGCGCCTCCACGTCATCCGGGAGAGGGCCTACTACCTGTGGGGCCGCGTCCGATTGCCGACGCCGGACGATGACTCCTTCTACGTCCGGGTCTTCACCGACGCGGGCGAGCCGACAGGCCTGACGGACTGGCACCTTGGGACTCACGAGCAGTGGGAATGGGTCGCCCTGAAGCTCGACCGCGCCGAGGCCCCCTCGCCTCTCGTCCTGCCCGCCGGCGAGGTGAGCCTCCAACTCCGCGCCCGTGAGGACGGCGCGAAGCTGGACCGGATCTTCCTCTCCCCCGACCCCGCGCCTCCAGGGGACAGACACCGGGACTCAGCCGCACCGAGTTCCGGTGTCTGTCACCGAAGTCGCCGTGCCGTCAACCCGCAACCTGGAACTCGCAACCCGACGCCGGATTCTGCGTACAGCCGATGGGCTCGCCGCGGGTGAGGTTTCCGTAGCACTTCTCGTTGCAGAGGATGCACGCCATCACTTCATCCCGACGGCCATCACGCACCTTGTTCGGCAGGTCCGCATCGGCGATCAGCCCTCTCCCGATGGCGACCAGGTCGGCCCGCCCCGTCTCCAGGACGTGCTCGGCCGCGTCCGGGTCATCGAACCCTCCCACGGCAATGACGGGGATGTTGACGGCCGCCTTCATCTCCTCAGCCCAGTGCGCCCGCGGGAGTTCGCTGCTGCCGCTGCTGGGCGACACATCCAGCACGTTCACCCCCGCCGCCTCCAGTTCGCGCGCGAACGTCCGGCTCTCCTCCGCGCCATACCCCTCCCCCACCGGCGTGTGCCGGTAGAGCAGCAGGCAGTCGTCGTCGACGGCGGCGCGCACCGCCCGCGTCACCTGCAGACCCATCGCCGCGCGCCTCTCCGGCGCTCCTCCGAACGCGTCCGTCCGGCGGTTGTGCTTCGGCGAGAAGAACTGGTTCAGGAAGAACCCGTGCGCCCCGTGCGGCTCGACGCCGTCGAAGCCGACCCGACGGCACTCCGCCGCAGCCCGCGCGTACAGCTCGATGACCTCCCGCAGCTCCGCCTCGGTCGCCTCGCGGGCCCCGGGCCGCTCGGAGACCCAGATCGCCTCGCCCTCCGCGTCATGCCCCCGCTCGAAGATCTGGATGGCGATCGCCGCGCCCTCCGCGTGGACCGCCTCCACCGTGCGCCGCAGGCCCTCGGCGAAGTCCGGATCGGCCAGCCGCCGGATCGGCGTCGCCTCGCGGATGATGAGCCCCGCCCCGCCGCGCGCCCGGGCGCGGTACCACTCCACCGCCTGGTCGCCCGCGGGCTCCATGCACGTTACCATCGGCGGCATCACGATCCGGTTTCGCAGCGTGAGCGGTCCCAGGTCCAGCGGCGAGAACAGCCGAGCGTGCTGCGTCATGCGTCAGTCCTCCTCGAAGGTCCGGCGGAGATTGCCCAGTCCGCTGCGGATCATGCCGACCTCGCTGGAACACGCGAGGAACGTCATCCCCTCCTCCCGCCAGAAGCGGCACTGGTCGATGGTCGGCGAGTGCGTGCCCGAGGCGACGCCGTGCTCCCGCCCGGCGCGTACGACCTCGCGCATCGCGGCGATGACGTCGGGGTGTTCGAGCTGCCCCGGCACCCCGAGCGTCTGCGAGAGGTCCATCGGCCCGATCAGCAGCACGTCGAGGCCCGGAACGGCGGCGATCTCGTCGATGCGGCCGACCGCCTCCTGGCTCTCGATCTGGATCAGGATGACCGTCGCCTCGTTGGTGGCGGCCATCGTGGTGTGCGGATCGGGCACCGGCCCGTAGTCGTGGGCCGCGCCGCCCAGCGCCAGTCCCCGGTTCCCCAGCGGCGCGTACTTGGCCCAGCGGATCACCTCCGCCGCCTCGTCGGCCGTCTCGATCCGCGGCATCATCAGGCCGTTGGCCCCGATGTCCAGCGACCGGCTGACGTGCGTCGGCCCGCGTCCGGGCACGCGGAGGATGGCCGTCAGGTCGGCGCCCCGGGCGGCCCGGCAAAGATCGGCGACCGTCTCGGTGGTGAACGCTCCGTGCTCGGTATCGATCAGCGCGAAGTCCATCCCGGAGTTCGCGACCACCGGCATCACGTCCGGAGTGCGGCACAGGGCGACCATCGTGCCCAGGACGGGGCGCCCCTCCCTCAATCTCTGCTTCAGTTCGATGGGCCTCATGGCTGCCTCCCGCGGGTCGCCGGCCTCACGCGCCGTTCGGTTCGCCCTGCCCGCCCGGTTCCCTTGTGTCATTGTCGACCGAAGCGGAACCCGGCCCTCCCCTTGGGCGTATCATGTACCGAACCACGCTGCTCCGGAGGACGCAGACCCCCCATGCAATTCACCGTGCTCGGAACCTCCGCCGCAGAGGGCTGGCCCGCTCTGTGGTGCGTCTGTGACGCCTGCCGCGAGGCCGCCCGGCGCGGCGGGCGGGACCTGCGGACGCGCGCCGCCTACAACGTCGACGACCGGCTGCAGATCGACCTCGGCCCCGACGCTCTCGCCCAGATGTGGGCCCACGGCGTGGATTACTCGAAGCTCGAGCACCTCTTCTTCACCCACTCTCACGGCGATCACTGCGAGCCCGAGAACCTCATGTTCCGCCGACGAGGGTTCTCCGTCATCCCCGAAGACAGCCTGCTCCACATCTACGGCAACGAGCACGTGGCGCGCGCCATCCAGTTCTACATGCCCGCGTTGCCGCTCTTGCAGGCCGAGTTCCATCTGCTGCGCGCCTTCGAGCCGGTCGACACGGGGGACGTGCGCGTCACGCCGCTCCGCGCCGATCACGCGGGCGAGGAGGAGGCCTTCACCTTCCTCCTGGAGTCGGCGAGCGGGAGGCTGCTGCAGGGGAACGACACCGGCTGGTACCCGGACGAGACGTGGGGATTCCTCTCCGGCCGCGAGTTGAACGCCGTCCTGCTCGACTGCACGTACGGCCTGCACAGCGGCGGGGGGTCGCATCTGGGCGCCCCCGAGGTGGTGCAGGCGATGGCGGAGCTGCAGTCGCTGGGCGCACTGGCCCCCAAGGCCCGCAAGATCGCGACCCACTTCAGCCACAACGGCGCGGCCCTCCACGACGAACTCGTCGAGTACTTCGCCCCTCACGGCATCGAAGTCGCCTACGACGGGATGGTCGTCGACGTCTAGCCCGGCTCGCCGACCCGTCGGACGCTCTTGCCGTCCCATCGGACCGCCGCGCATCGATCGCGCCGCGAGGGCGCGTAACACCAGGGGCCGGAGCTGCAGAGAGCGAGGGAGCGCAGACGATGGATCACCCCCTGCCGGTCGGGCTGCTGTGCCTTCCCGCGACGCTGCTGCTCTCCTCACTGGCCCTCGGCGCGGCGGTCCCGATCGAGCCGTACTCGTCGAAGCCGACAGCCGAGGAGCTGGCCTTCGTGGCGCAGTGGAAGCGCTTCCTGCTGGGTCGGGGCCCGGCGGCCGCGGGGCGCTACGTTGCCGACCTCCCCTTCTCGTTCAAGTGCGGCGAGAGGAGCAGCCGAGAGTGGGTCAGGATCGACACGGCTCGTGTCGAGTCCGGGGAGTGGCAGGCGGATGGCACGCGCACGCACGTCTTGACATGGGAGGACGACCACACGTCGCTGTCGTGCGAGGCAAGAGTGCGGGAGTTCCGGGGCTACCCCGCCTTCGAGTGGGTCGTCGAGGTCTGCAACGAGGGGTCCGGTGACTCGGGGAGGATCCGCGACCTCTGGGGCATCGACACCTGCTGGAACGCGGCGGATGGCTCGCTGCCGGTCCTGCACCGTTCCGTCGGCTCGCCGGGGCACGAGGACGACTTCCAGTTCCGCAGCGAGATCATGCACAACTCGATGTGGGACCAGCGGCGCCGCATCCCGATGGATACGCCGTGCAACGCCCGCTGGGGAGAGACGCACGGGTATCTCCTGCCCAACGACCGACGCTCCAGCGCGGTCTGGCTGCCGTTCTTCAACTACCAGACGGGGCGCGACGGGCTCATCACGGGACTGGGGTGGAGCGGCGCGTGGAGGGCCTACTTCGATCACCAGGGGGGCGGGGCGTCGACCATTCTGGCGGGCGTCGAGAACCTCGACACGATCCTCCACCCCGGCGAGACGATACGCTCGACGCTGAACCTGGCGCTCTACTGGCAGGGCGAGTTGATGCACGGCCAGAACATGTTCCGCCGGCTCGTTCTGGACCACTACACACCGCACATCGACGGGAGGCCGGTCGAGCCGCCGATCTCCGGGGTCGTTTGGGGGGGGATCCCCTCGGTCGAGCATCTCGAGATCATCGAGAGGATCCGGGAGCACCAGATCCCCCTTGACGTGTACTGGTTCGACGCCGGTTGGTACGGCACCGGAACGGTCCCATCTTACAGCGTCTTCGAGGGCGACTGGGGGACCATGGCTGGCGATTGGCGGCCGAACCCCAACTGGCACCATGGCACGCTCCAACCGGTCAGCGATGCGGCGCACGCGGCGGGGATGGAGTTCCTCGTCTGGGTGGAGCCGTGCCGGGCCATCGAGGGCCGTCCGATCACGCTCGAACACCCCGAGTACTTCCTGACCGGGCACTCCGATGGCCGGAGGCTCGACGGGCAGGCCCTGCTCCTGGACCTCGGAAGACCTGACGCCCGCAACTGGGCCGTGGAGGTCGTCGCCAGCCTCATCGAGGACTACGACATCGACTGGTACGAGGAGGACTTCAACCTCGACCCCAACCCCTACCTCGAGACCGCCGCCGAGCCGGATCGCTGGGGGATGAAGGAGATGCGGTTCATCGAGGGCCACTTCGCGTTCTGGGATGCCCTCCGCCAGAGGTTCCCGAACCTGGCGATCCTCAACTGCGCCAGCGGCGGACGACGCCTTGACCTGGAGTCGATCTCACGCGGCCAACCCCTCTGGCGGAGCGACTACAACTGCTTCCCGGAGGCGACGGCCGAGTCGACGCAGGACCACAGCTACGGAATCCAGCACTGGCTCCCCGTTCAGGGCAGCGTGATCCGCGGCTGGCAGCTCTACGACACCTACGAGGCCCGCTGCGCCCTGAGCCCCGGGCAGGAGAACCCTCTCGTGGCCAAGACCCGGGACGAGTGGCTCCGGATCAAGGCCAATGTCCTGCAGGCGAAACGCTGCAAGAGGTACTTCGTCGGCGACTACTACCCGTTGGTCAACCAGCAGCGGGACCCGGCCGGCTGGACAGCATACCACCTGTTCCTTCCGGAGGGCCAGGAGGGGATGCTCGTGGCCCTGCGTCGCGCCAAGAGCGATGTGACCGCGATGCGCTTCGACCTGCTGACCGTCGACCCCGCCAGGGACTGGACGTTCGAGGACTACGACTCCGGCAGGACCTGGGTGGTCGCAGGGAAGGTGCTGCGAGAGGACGGCTTCGAGGTCGCCATCCCGCAGCGGCGCGACTCCAGACTCCTCTTCTACCGCCCGACCTCCTGAACCCCGGGACGCCGGGACGAGCGCGGGCAGTTCCCGTCCTCGGCCTCCGGACAGAGGAACCTCGCTGTGTAACGGGAAGTTACCGGTGGCGCCGGTCTGAGGGA
>VGFB01000236.1 GCA_016869015.1 Armatimonadota bacterium | reverse complement strand
GGTGGAGAAGCTCCATCGACACTGGGGGATCGACCGCGACTACCTGGCGCCCCCCACCGTCGGCGAGTTGGCCGCTCTTGACCCAGGCCTGCTCGTGACTCCGCCTCCCGGCCTCGAAGTCGGTTACGTGCCGATCGTCACCCGCCAGGAAGCGAGGAAGTAAGCGGTCGTGCGGGCCGACATGGGCGGACGCGCGGTGTGACGGTGCGGCCCGACTGCACATCCGGCTTTGCCCTGGCTCGGAGCAGTCAGCCGCGCCTCCACGCGCGGCCAGACGGCGGGCTGGGACCTGCGATGGGCACTACGTTACCCGCCGTGATATCGCCTCTACCAGATTCTGGGTATCATATCGCGTGCCCTTGAGCGCAGCCCACCGCCTCCCACGGAAACGGTACCATATCGTCACTCGCGATGAGCGCCGGAGATCGGTCCTCCGGCGCTCACCCGTGGGCCGCTCAGCTTCACACGCTACCCCCCAAGCCTGACGCCCCGAGCATGATCTCCCGTGTGACCACCCGCCTCCTCTCGACCTCGACGGTGCCCGTCTCGGCATCCCCAAGGAGCCGCAGCCCTCGGTACCCGCCGAGGCACGACCCCCGAGTGGAGGAGAGGACTGCCTCGAAAGACGGGGGTCTGGCCCCGGACCGAGCGGAGTGGCACCTCGGCGACTCCCGGCTCGCAGCGGAAGCACAGCATCGGCTGCTTCCGTCCGCCAGTGGGCTCGATCCACCCGATCCAGTCGAGCCGTACCCCCAGGTGCAGCCCGATCTGCCGGACGATCTTGTCGTCCTCGTACCCGAGACTGCCGGGCGGGTCCACCCAGCCCAGTTGGGTCGTGCCCATCACGGTGCGCCGTCTCCCCACCGCCACCCTCCGCGCGAGCGGTTGCGCGGCCCATGGGGGAATGAACTGAGGCCGAACATGACTGAACAACCTGCAGCCCGGCAACGTCGGAGGTTACGTTGGTTGTGCGGCGACTCGATCGCCGCGGCCTCATTGTGCCTCGTGCAGGAGCTGAGCGCCGATGCCGCCGTCCCGGAGACGCGAGGAGACGAGCCTCAAGCTGTCGCGGGTTGCCGCCGAGGACTCGCTCGAACAGCAGCTGTTCTTCGGCCTGCGACGGATCGCCCAGGGCGTTGAGGTGGACTCCCGCCGGCTGGCCAAGCAGCACAATGTCACCGGCCCCCAACTGATCGCCCTGTGTGCGGTGGTGCATCTCGGCCCGACAACGGCGACCGATGTCAGTCAGCGGGTCTACCTCTCCCCGAGCACCGTGGTGGGGATCTTCGACCGCCTCGAGGCCAAGGGCCTGATGAAGCGAGAGCGGGACCGCCAGGACCGGCGCATCGTCTTCGTGACGCCCACCGATGCCGGCCGGGAGCTCGTGGCTCAGGCCCCCCATCCGCTGTTCGCTTCTCTGCGGGAGCTGCTGAAGGGTCTCAACAAAGCCGACCAGAAAGCGGTCGGGGTCGCCGTGGATCGGCTGGCTCAGATCATCGGCGAACCGACCGTCGAGTAGGGCGAACGGCGCTGCGCGGCGAATGGTCCCACCGATCTCAAGCCAACCGCCGCGGAGACGTCCGCCATGCTACGCCGCCCCCCCCTCGTACTCGCCCTCGTGGCGCTTTCTGCCGCCTTGCGCGCCGCGCCGCTGACCAACGTTGCCGGGCCGCTGTACGGCACGCGGGTCGTCGCCGACACGCAGTACAGCGACCGCCACGCCGGCTCCAAGGCCGTTGACGGCAGCCTCGAGCCGGGGGCCGGTTGTTGGTACTCGCGAGACCAGACACCGCTCCCCTGCGCCCTCACCTTCGAGTTCTCCGCCGTCGAGGAGGTGCAGCAGGTCAACGTCGTGCAGGCCGCCTGGACCGCGAGCATGTACCACACGCGGCAGCTCGCGGTCGAGGTCTCGATGGACGGGACCGAGTGGCGGCGAATCGCCGAGGGCGAGCTCCCGGATGAGAGCCTGGCCCGGCGGGAACTGGTCTTCGAGCCCGTGGCGGCTCGGTGGTTGCGGATCGTCGTGCTCTCCTCCTACAACGACTTCCAGACGTGCGGCTTCGCGGAAGTGGAGGTCCTCGCCGGGGGGCGACCGGGCTTCGGAGAGGCGCGGATCACGCTGATCGAGAGCCCGGCTCCCCCGCCGTGTTCCGATGTGGGCGGCCTCTCACTCATCGCGGGCGAGAACGGCCCGCAAGTGGCGGTGATCGAGCGGCTGGGCATGGCGCTGGTGGCGGCGCGAACCGGCCCCGAGTACGCGGAGCCCGTCACCATTCAGGTCCCCCTGTCGGGCGTGACAGGACCCGCGACCGTGCGCGCGCAGGCCCGGCTTCTCGCGGGGTCGGGCGCCACCGTGACCCTGGCCACCGAAGGCGGGGCGAGCCTCACGGAGCTCCGGGCCGGCCCGGTGGACCTGGAGGCGGTCTGCTCCCTCGACCGACCCGTGGACTCGATCACCCTCGCGGTGTGCCCCATGGAGGGCGAAGTCCTCGTGCAGGTGGACTCGCTGCGGCTGCAAGTCGGCGATCGCGAATTCGTCGTGCCCCTCCGTCTGACCACGCCCGACATCGGCCGGGGCGCCCCACCGCTTGCGCCTCCACTCCTTCCGTTGATGGAGCAGGCGCTCATCGAGTGGGACTGGCGGCTCCAGGACGGGATCGACACGCCGCGCGCCCCAACCACCTACGCCGATGCCCTTCAGCTTACCCTCAGCCGGGGCGATGCGCTGCTGCGCGATCTCGGCCTCCAAAATGACGCCTGGACCGCCCTCAAGACCGCTGTAGGAGCGGCTTCAGCCGCGACGCCGTCCACGCTCGAGTCCCTCTGGCGCCGCGCGCACCAACTGAAGCGCTCCATCGCCCTCGCCAACCCCCTCGCCGACACGGGGCCGCTGGTGTTCGTCAAGCACGTACCGCCCTGCTTCAGCCACCAGCTCACCCAGTACTACGGACGTTACGCGAGGCCGGGAGGGGGCGTGTTCGTGTTGGGGCGCCCAGGGGCCTCGATGGACGTCCGGGATCTCACCGGGGCGCAACTGCCGCCTGGCAGCGCCATGCACGCCGAGGTCTCCTACGACGGCCGCCGCATCCTCTTCGCCTTCTGCGAGGCGGACACGACTCCCGAGGACACGATCCAGGGCCACCCCGGGCGCTTCTATCATCTCTACGCGACGGCGGCGGACGGGTCCGGCCTCACTCAGCTGACCGACGGCCCGCACAATGACTTCGCGCCGAAGGAGATGCCCGACGGGCGGTTGCTGTTCATCTCGACCCGTCGCGGCGGCTGGCATCGCTGCGGCAGCCCGGGGTGCGAGAACTACACGCTGGCCGTCGCGGAGCCCGACGGCTCAGCCCCGCGCCCGATCTCCTTCCACGAGACCCAGGAGTGGGATCCGGCGATCCTCAACGATGGGCGCATCATCTACACCCGGTGGGACTACGTCGATCGGTACGCGGTGCTGTACCAGCAGTTGTGGACGGCTTTTCCCGACGGCTCACAACCGAGCATCCACTACGGGAACAACACCTTCAACCCGGTCGGCATCTGGGAGGCGCGGCCCGTTCCGGGCTCCAAGCGCGTCATGGCCACCGCCGCGGCGCACCACGCGATGACCGCCGGCTCGATCATCCTGGTCGATGTCGCGAAGGGCGTCGATGGGCTCGAACCCATCATCCGCCTCACGCCCGACGCGCCATTCCCCGAGAGCGAGAACGACCTCGCGCCGCACTGGCGCTTCCACGCCGCAGGTATCGAGCCGTACGAGCCCATCGAGCAGCAGCGGTGGCCGGGGCACTGCTACCGAAGCCCCTACCCCCTCTCGGAGACCTACTTCCTGGCGGCCTACAGCTTCGAGCGCCTCGTCGGTGAGCCGCAAGGCAATCGGCCGAACATGTTCGGCCTGTACCTGGTGGACGCGTTCGGCAACAAGGAGCTGCTCTACCGCGACCCCAACCTCTCCAGCGTCTGGCCGGTCCCGCTGCGTCCGCGTTCGAAGCCGCCGCAGCCGCCCTCGCTGCTGCAGCCTGCCGCAGGGCCCGGCGAAGGGCTCGTGCTGCTGCAGAACCTCTACGACAGCGCGCCCTCCCTGCGGGGCGAGAGCATCACGCGCCTGCGCATCCTACAGGTCCTGCCCAAGTCCACCCCCGGCATCGACCGGCCGCCCGTCGGGCTCCCGCGCGGCGCGCCCGGGAAGCAGGTGCTCGGGACGGTCCCGGTCGAGCCGGACGGCTCGGCGTACTTCCGCGCGCCGGCCGGCGTGCCGCTCAGCTTCCAGGCCCTCGATCAGCGCGGCATGGCCGTCCAGGTCATGCGCAGCGAGACGTACCTGCAACCGGGGGAGACGATCACGTGCGTGGGGTGTCACGAGCCTCGCTCAACCGCCCCGCCGCGCCAGGCCATCGCCGCGCTCCGCCGACCACCCTCGACCATCGAGCCCGGCCCCGAGGGCTCCCGACCCTTCAGCTACCCGCGCCTCGTGCAGCCGGTGCTGGACGCCCGGTGCGTGAGCTGTCACGGCGACACCGATCCCGGCGGGGGCGTGAAGCTCACCGGCGCGCCCGAAGGGCAGTACAGCGTCTCCTACAACGCCCTCGCGCCGCGCGTGCCCTACTCCGACCAGGGGCTCGTCGATCCCCTCAGCACCCCTAACCGTTTCGGCGCGCGGGGGAGCACCCTTGCGAAGCTCCTCCTCGACGGCCACCGCGACGTGACGCTGTCCGACGAGGAGTTCTCTCGCCTGGTCACCTGGATGGACGCGAACGCCCTCTTCTACGGCACCTTCGATCCCGACGACCAGGCGCGGCAACTCCGCGGCGAACTCATCACCGGCCCCAAGCTGCAGTAGGGCCTCGGCCGCCTGCCGTTCCGTGCCCGCGGCTCGCCTGAGCCGCGCCGTCCCCGGGTCCCCAACATGCCCGCCGTCTACGGCGCCGGCGCTATCCACACCCGCTCGATCGCCTCGGGCAGCGGCTTCGTCGTCTCCACGTGCAGCGCCATCGCCCAGTCCCCCTCCGTCGCCGCAACCCGGATCTCCTCCGCTCCCGGCCCTCCCAGGGCGGGGGCCAGCGTCTGCTCGACGTTGGGCGGCTGCACCTTGATCGTTACCAGCGTCACCTTCGCCTGCGGGTCCCTCAGCACCGCGCCAACCCGGTACGTAAGCCCGGCCTGCACCGGGATCGAGCGGCTGACCCAGCGCGTGTTCTCGTAGCAGGTCCAGCGATCCGGTGCGGGGCTCAGCAGCGCGATGTCTCCGCGCGGGTTGCGGATGATATTGCCGGGCGGATCGTCAGCCGGGAGGACGACATCCACCACGGCGGTCTGGCCCGCGACCAGCGTCACCGGACCCGAGACTTGCGCCAGAGAGCCCGGGCGGTAGGCCCATACCCGGTAAACGCCGGCGGGGAGGTTGCGGAAGTCGTAGCTGCCGCGCCACGTGCCGTCTGCGGGCTGAGGCGTGACCGCGTAGGCGTTTGTACCGAAGTCCGTCAGCGCCGGGGCCAGGCAGGCGGGAGCCGCGCCAAGCGCGCGGAACTCCGCATCGTCCAGCAGCACGATGCGGGCGCTCTTGTCCATGTGCTTCGGGGCGCCGGGATGGAAGAGCCCGGCCGTGACCGCCCCGCGCAGGCCGGCGCCCGGGGGCTGCGGCGCCTCGGCCAGCGCCAAGAGCGTGTGCAGGGCGTCGGCCAGCACGCGAGCGGACTCGCAAGCGCTCTCCAGGAGGATCGGCTCCACCTGGGGCCGGGCGGCCTCGCCCTGCTCGGCCAACGGCCTGGCCCGGTTCGCGCGCTCGAGCGAGAACGCCGTCAAGCCCTCCAGCCGCGCCGTAAGGCCGCCCACGGCAGCCTCGTCGTCCTGCCCCAGCAGCTGGGGCGCGTACCCGGGGATGGCGATCTCACTGGCCGGGACCCAGTTCTCCAGCGGGCCGTGCAGCGGGCCCTTGATGGCGGCGGCGTGCGGCGGCGCGCCGGTGTCCTCGATCCAGTGAATGACCGGCCCCATCTGCCGCGCGGCATTGCGAGGGGTCTCGGTGCGCAGAGCCTGCAGCGCCCGGAGGAAGAACGGACGCCACGTCTCTTTGACCTCCGGGTAGCCGTGGAGCACATAGCGCGGCACGGTTCGGATCAGCAGGTAGTCGTCCGCCGAGTAGTCGCCCAACTCCAGGCCCTGCTGGTCGGGGAGCCACGAGTAGTTCATCAGTTGGCCGAACTCATCGCCCAGGACCTGCTTCCAGCGGTCGGCGTCCGGAAGCGCCTCAAGCGCCGCGCGGGCGATGTCCGGGTGCGGACCCCACGCCCAAGCGGCGCCGGGCAGGCTCCCGAGTAGCCCCAC
>VGFB01000235.1 GCA_016869015.1 Armatimonadota bacterium | reverse complement strand
CCTCCGGGCGCAGCCCCGGCGGCGGCGCCCGGGATGGGTGGCGATGAAGTCCACGAGGGCGGCCTTCTCGCGGTCGTCCCTCCGCCAGGAGGCGGCACAGACGATCTCCGCGCCATCGTAGGCCACCAGCGTCTCTGCGCCCTGCTCCTCCCGCTGCGCCAGTGCCTCCACCGAGAGCGTCGGGTAGTCCGGGCCTTCGACGCCCACCGCCGGGAGCGACCGCGCATCGGCGTAGGCCAGATTCAGGAATGCAGCGAGGTCGGCCCGGATGGCGGGCCCGAGAGGGCGAGGTTCACAGGTTGTCATGGGGTGCGGGTCCAAGATGCGGATCATGGCCGGGTCACGGCGGCGTGCCGGCAGGTGGAACGGGGCGGGGTTCGCCTTTAGGCAAGCCTTCGCCTGCCTGCAAGCGGAGTCCAGACGGTCTCGTCCCTCTATCGGCAAAGTGATACTGTAGTATCGCTTTACGCCGAGAAATGGGGGAATCCGACTCAGGGAGAAGCCGTCGAGAACCGAGTGTTGCTTCGATAGGAAGGGAGTGGTTCCGCATGTTCGTGCAGCAGTTCTTCGTCAAGGGCCTGGCGCACAGTTCGTATCTCCTTGGGGCAACGACTACCTGCGCCATCGTTGACCCGCGGCGCGACGTCGAGGTGTACCTCGAGGCGGCGGAGGACCTGGGGATGAAGATCACCCACATTCTCGAGACCCACCTGCACGCCGACTTCATCTCCGGGCACCTCGACCTCGCGGAGAAGACAGGGGCCACGATCTACGCACCCGAGGCCGGGGCGTGCGGGTTCGGTCATGTGGCGCTCTCGGAGGGCGACGCCTTTGAGATCGAGGACCTGGCGGTGCGCTTCGTGGAGACGCCTGGGCACACGCCCGAGCACGGCGCGTACATCGTGACCGATGCGGCGCGCGGCCCGGACCCTGTCGGCGTGTTCTGCGGGGATACGCTGTTCGTCGGCGATGTCGGGCGGCCGGACCTCTTCCCGGGCATCGCCGAGGAGTTGGCCGCCAACCTCTACCATAGCCTGCACGGCAAGCTGCTGGCTTTGCCGGACTTCTGCGAGGCGTATCCGGCTCACGGCGCCGGCTCGCTCTGTGGCCGAGCGATGGGGGCCAAGCGCACGACGACGATCGGCTACGAGCGTCGGTACAATGCGGCCCTTCAGATCGGGGACGAATCGGAGTTCATCGCCTCTCTCACCACCAACATGCCGGCGGCGCCCGACCACTTCGGCCGCTGCAGCGCGATCAACGGCGCCGGCCCGGCCCTCGTGCGGGACCTGCCCGCCCTACAGGCCTTGGAGCCGGCGGCGTTCGACGCCCAGGCGAAGGCGACCGATGCGATTGTGCTGGACCTCCGGAGCTACGAGGCCTTCGGCGGCCAGCACATCCCGGGTGCGTGGCACATCGACTTTGGCGGCAACTTCGCCACCTTCGCCGGGTGGGTGTTGCCGCCCGATCGCGACCTGCTCCTGGTGGCGGAGTCTCCGACGCAGGCGGCCGAGGCGAACGTATGGCTGCACCGCGTCGGTCTGGATCGGGCTCGCGGCTACCTGAAGGGGGCGCTGTTCGCCTGGGCCAAGGCGGGCCTGCCCCTGGGACACGTGGCTCAGCTCTCCTCTCAGGAGCTGCACGCGATGATGGCTTCGGAGGAGCGCCTGACGCTGCTCGATGTGCGCTCGCCTCGGGAGTTCGAGGCGCTGAACATCCGGGGCGCGACGAACATCCCGGCCCCGGACCTTAGGGCTCGCCACGCCGAGCTCGACCCCACGCGCCCGACGGTGATCGTCTGCAGCACCGGCCACCGTTCGAGTCTTGCTGCGTCGCTCCTGAAGCAACATGGCTTCGAGCACGTCTACAATGCGGCTGGCGGCATGACGGCCTACAGCACCGCTTACCTCGAGCGGGAGTGCCCGGTCTGCATCACGCCGCACGGCCCGAGGTTCGTGGGCCGCGCGCCCGCCTAGAGCGAGCGCCCGAACCCGGAGGTGTCCCATGCACTGGCTCGCCCTGGGCGAATGGTCGCCCTACGTCGTCGGCATCGGGATCGGCGTCCTCAGTTGGATCACGTTCATCCTGTCCGACAAGCCGATCGGCTGTTCGACCGCCTTCACGCGCGCGAGCGGGATGCTGGAGCGACTGCTCCGGGGCCGGGGCGTGCTGAACAAGGAGTACTACCGGCAGTTCGTGCCGGAGATTGAGTGGGAGTGGATGCTGGTCGTGGGGGTTGTGGTCGGGGCGTTCATCTCGGCGCGCCTCTCGGGTGAGTCCACTGGGCGATGGGTGCCGGACACCTGGGCGGCGAGCTTCGGCGCCTCGCCCGTTCTCCGGTGGGTAGTCGCGCTCGTCGGGGGAGTACTCATGGGCGTTGGCGCGCGATGGGCTGGTGGCTGCACGAGCGGGCATGGCATCAGCGGCACGCTCCAGCTCGCCGCGAGTAGCTGGCTGGCGGCGATGGGGTTCTTCGCGGGGGGTATCGTGATGGCCATGTTCATCTTCCGGGTGCTCGGGTGAGGGGGGCGACGGCGATGCTCAGGGCGCTTCACGCCAACAAGCCGGCTCAACTGCTCATCGGCTTCCTGGTGGGCCTCCCCTTCGGCTTCCTGCTGCAGAAGGGCGGGGCCACGCAGTACGACGTGATCATCGGCCAGCTCCTCTTCACTGACTTCACGGTCGTCAAGATCATGCTCTCCGCCGTCGTCACTGGGACTTTGGGGATCCACCTCCTGCGGAGCCTCGGCGTCGTACGGCTCCACCCGAAGCCCGGCTCTCTCGGCGCCTCGGTGATCGGGTCACTGATCTTCGGGTTGGGTTTCGGTTCGTTGGGCTACTGCCCCGGCACGGTGGCCGGCGCCGTGGGCCAGGGGTCTTTGGACGCCTTGTTCGGCGGCGTGGTCGGCATCCTGATCGGCGCCGGGCTGTTCGCGCACGTCTACCCGCGGCTGCGCGCCGGAATCCTGTCGTGGGGCGACTTCGGTGACGTGACCCTGCCGCAACTCCTCAAGGTCCCCCCCTGGGTGGTTGTCGTGCCGGTGGTGGCGGCGCTGATCGGGCTACTGTGGTGGATCGAATCGTCCGGGGCCTGAGGCCGTCGTCTCGCCCGACGTGCAGTGGGTGGTCCTCGACCTCTCCGGTGTCAACGACGTGGACGCCGTGGCGCTCCACCGGCTGGGCGAGCTCATCAGCGACTACGGCCGGCACGGGGAGACCTTCGCGTGGTCCGGCATGAAGGGGCCCGTGCGGGACCTGTTCGACCGCGCGCCGAAGCCCTCGGGGTGCTTCCCAGCATGACGCGCTACCGAAGCCTCGATTGGCCGGTCGCGTGCCCGCCCAGCGACCCGCTTCCCATGCGCCCGCTCAGATCTCCACCGGCTCGCACAGGTTCTCTTCCCGCGCAGCCGCCCGCCCGCAGATGTGGCAGATGTAGCGGGCTCCGGCCGCGAGGTCGGCTACCTGATCCATCTTCCGCTTGCTGACCAGTTCACACAGGTGGTTCGCGTGCCCCTCGTGCTCCTCGGCGAGGGTGCGTTCTCTGACGATCCGCTGAGCCATTGTGGGTCACCTCCTCGCAGTCGTCCTCTGATAGGGTTGTTCGGCGCCCTATCCTCTCGACAACACCCGCCGGTCGGGGCTTTCTCCGGGCCCCTTCCCGATCGGACGCCGGTAGGGGATTGGCGCCCAGGAGGGGAACGAGCGCAACGGGCGTCCGCGGCCGGCCGCAGCGACGTGGAAGACGCGGTAGCCCCGAGGGGGAGGAGGGGAGCGCTTGAGACCCTCACGGCGGCGTCTGTCGCTGGCTCTCGTGTTGCTGTTGGGCCCCATGCTCGCCGGCGCACAGGCCGGCTCCCCACTGACGCTGCCCGAAGCGATCGCCTGGGCCGTCAACCACAACCCGAAGACCGCGGCGGCCACGGCGCGGGTGCAGCAGGCCGAAGCCCGCGTCCAGGCGGCGGCGGCGCCCGCCCAACCGGCGTTCAAGCTGAGCGGCTCGGGGCGGTTGCAGGGCCCCGTGCAGGAGATCTCCATCCCCGTAGTCCCGGGTCGGTCGGTTGCGATCACGCGCTCAGAGCACGCGACCGTCGCCTTGGGGGTCGTCTGGCCGCTGTGGACCGGAGGCCGCGTCGAGGCGGCGACCGGGGCGGCCCGGGCTCAGGTGAGCGCGGCAGAGGCTGACCTCCAGCAGGCCGTCGAGCAGCTCATCTACGAGGTCGGCCTGGCGTACTTCCGCGTGCTGTCGACCCGCAGCCGCCTCGATGACGCTCGGGCCGGTCTGAGCCTCGCCGAGGAGAGCCTGCGAACAGCCCGAGCGCTGCGAGACGCCGGCGCACTGATCGGAGCCGAGCTCGCCCAGGCCGAAGCCGCGCACCGGCAGGCGCAACAGCAGCTCTCCGCGGCGGCGAACGCCGCCACCGACGCCGAGCAGACCCTCAACACGCTGCTGGTGCGTCCCCTCGGGGAGCCGGTCGTGCTGACGCAGACCGCCCTGGAGCTTCAGTGTCCGGCAGACCCCGACGAGGCGCAGGCTGTGGCGCAAGCCGTGCGTCCCGAGCTGCTGGCCTTGGCGAGTCGTCAGGAGGCAGCGGAACAAGCCATCGCCCTGGCTCGCGCCGAGCGCAATCCCACCGTCGCGGCAGTCGGGCAGGTTGCGTGGCAGACGCCCACCGACGTGATGGAATCGCACGCGGAGTTCTTCGGTGTCGAGTTCTCGTGGCCCATCCTGCACCATCCCGCCTCTCGAGCCGGCGAGCGCGGGACCCGGGCGAGCGTGCGCGAAGTGGAGGAGGTCCGTAGGGACCTGGAGAGCGCCATACGCCTGCAGGTAGGCGAGTCAGGACGGCGGCTTGCCGACGCGGAGGAGGTGGTGGCGGCCACAGCGGAGGCGCTTCGCGCGGCCCGGGAGGCAGATCGACAAGCCGCGGTCGCCTACGACGCGGGGACGACCACTCGGCGCGCGCGAGAGGTCGCTCGCGCGGCGGCGCACCAGGCCGAGGCGGCCGCCACCCAGGCGGAGCACGCCCGCAGCGCGACACACCTCTCCCGCGCGCGGGCCCTCGGTCTCCTCCGGACGCTGTTCCTCATTCCACCCCAGGAGCCTGAGGGGCGATGAAACGCATCATGACCCTGGGCCTCGCGATCGTGGCCATTGGCGCCGGCGCTCTCATCGTCCGCGCCATCGCGCACCGCGAGGCGTCGCCGGATGCTCTCGGCAGCGGCATCATCGAGGCCGATGAGGTGCGGGTGAGCGCGAAGGTCGGGGGGCGCCTGTCCGAGGTGCTGGTACGAGAGGGCGACCATCTCAAGGGCGGCCAGGTCGTGGCGCGGCTTGAGCACGCGGACATCGAGGCTGAGAGGCAGCGGGCCGAGGCTGCCGTCCGCGCCGCGGAGGCCGGCCTGCAGGACCTTGAACGCGGGTCACGCCCGGAGCAGATCGAGGCCGCGCGGGCCCATGTGGCCGAGGCGGTTGCCGCGCGCGACGGCGCCCAGGCGCAGGTCGCGACGGCCGCGGAGCATCACCGGAAGGTCACCGATCTGAAGCAGGCCACCGATGAGGCCCGCGCTCGCGCGCGCCTGGCGGAGGCGCGGGTGGTGCAGGCGAAGGCCCAGTTGGACGAGGCCCGGCGCGGCGCGACTCCGGAGGACACTGCGGCCCTGCAGGCAGTCGTGGCGCAGGCCGATGCGCGGGTCGAGGGGGCGCGAACGGCCCTCCGGAATGCCGAAGCCGTCTACGGGCATCAGTCCGCCATCGAGGGCCCGCTGATCGCCGCTGCGACGGAGGAAGCAGTGGCGCAGGCGACGACCCGCCTTGCGCGCAACGAGAACGCCAGGGCGCAGCAGCTCGCGGATCAGGACGCCGCCACTCCCCAGGCCCTCGACCGCGCCACGACGGAGCGGGCGGCGGCCGAGGCGAAGCTGGCCGGGGCCGGCCAGGGGGTGCAAGACGCTCGGGAGCAAGTCGCCCTGACCCGCGCCCAGGCCCAGCAGTTGCGTGACGCCGCGCGGACGGCGCTGGATGAGGCCCTCCGCGCCCGCGACGCAGCTCAGGCCAGGCTGGAGGTGGTCCTGGCGGGGACGCGCGAGGAGCGGATCCGCCTGGCTGAGGCGGCGCTTCGCGCGGCGGAGGCGGAGGCCGAGGGCGCCGCAGACGCCCTGACTAACGCCTCCGCGGCACACGCCGATCGGCTGGCGGCGCGGCAGCAGCGCGATTCGGCGGCCACGGCGCTCGAGCGGGCCCGGGCCGGCGAACGCGCCGCGCAGGCGGAGCTGTCGCTCCTCCTGGCGGGGCACACGCAGGAGGCGCTTGAGGTGGCGCGTGGACGGGCCGCGGAGGCCCGGGCGGCGCTGAAGGCCGTCGAGGTGCGGC
>VGFB01000234.1 GCA_016869015.1 Armatimonadota bacterium | reverse complement strand
TCGTTCCCAGCGCGCCCGGTACTCGGGCCCCAAGGGTGAGCCGATCCAGTGGAGGGCGGCGACGATGTCACGTTGGAGGTCGGGGGAGGAGTCGGGGTAGATTCGGGCCAGCGCGGCGTCGGCGTCGCGGCAGCAACGCCAGCCCAGGGAGCAGACGGCCTTGCGGCGGACGGGTTCGGCCGCATCCTGCAGCGCCCTGATGATCAGCTCGTCGGCCTCGGGGCCCTCGATCAGGGCGGCCGCCTCCACGACCGCGGACCGGACCGCGGTCTGCGGGTCGTCCAAGGCACGCCGCAGCGCGGGCAGGGCCTCGTGGCCCCCGGCCGCCCCATACTGGTAGAGCGCCTCGGCCCGGAAGACCGGATCGGGGTCCGCGAGCATTCGGCTGAGCCAAGGCCGCAGGTCGCCGAAGCTGTGCCACGCGACGGCCCGCAGAGCCTGGGTGCGTCGGGGGCAGTCCCTGTCAGTGAGGAGGTCGATCAGGGCTCGCCGGGCCGCCGCCGACTGGGCGCCGCCCAGCAGTTCCACGGCGCGCTCCGCCCCGGCACGCGGTCCGGACTGCGCCACGTTCGACAGGGCCTTCACCCCCGGAGGCCCGAGCGCGGCCAGCTCGACGGGCTCGTGAGCGCCGGGATCGGGGAGCGCCAGCGCGAGCGCCAACGCCTGTACCCCTCGCGCGTCCCCAAGCGCCGCCAGGGCCTCGGCCGCGCAGAGGCGCTCCTCCGAGGAGCGCTCCAGCACCGCGGCCACCCCCTCCCGCGCGAGCGGGCCGGCGTTCTGCAGCGCGTCGATGAGCGGGGGCCAGCGATCCGGGGCGTGGGACGCCACGAGGAGTCGCCCCAGCCGTCGGCGCCCCGGCTCGCCGGCCTCCGCCAGGAGCTGCAGCGCTACGACGGGCCGGCCGTCGTCGAGGGCGCCCTCGGCGTGACGCACGATGGCGGCATCGCGCCAGTAGGCGACGCCCCGGGAGAGACGCCCCCAGAGGAACCACCCCACGCCGCCGGCGAGCGCCAGCAGCAGCAGACCACCGCAGAGCCTGCGCGCCATGTGCCATCCCCCTCGATGATTCATACCCATCTCGGGGCGCGACGTAACGCGGGCGCAGGTGAGTGCCGGAGGAGGTTGCTGTCGGCTCGCGGTAGAAGGAGCAAAGGGGTACCGATTGCGGGCGTGGCCCGCGAGGACGCGACCCCAGGGGGTAAGGTCCAGATGAGAAGCAGCGTGAAGCGAGGCGTCGCCGCGATGGCGGCGGCCATGGCCTTGGCGGCGATGTGGGCTCAGTGGGCGGTCGCGCAGGAGAAGAAGGAGAGCGACTGCATCGTCTGTCACCGGATGGTGACGCCGGGGGTGGTGAAGGACTGGGAAGCGGGCAAGATGAGCGAGAGCCTGGATTGTGACGTCTGCCACGGCGAGCACACGGGACCCGACGACATCGACAAGCTGAAGATGCCCTCGGCGAAGGACTGTGGGATGTGCCACAGCGATCAAGCCGAGCAGTTCGGCGAGGGAAAGCACGCCCTGGCGTGGGCGGCGATGGAAGCGATGCCGCGCACCGCGCATCAGCCCGGTCCGATCATCGGCGGGATGAAGGGGTGCGGCGGGTGCCACCGGATGGGCAAGGACGGCGGCAAGTGCGACTCGTGCCACACCCGCCACAAGTTCGATCCCAACGAAGCCCGCCAACCCCTGGCCTGCAACACGTGCCACATGGGCTTCGACCACCCGCAGTACGAGATGTGGTCGACGTCCAAGCACGGCATCATCCATCAGCTCGAGCCGACCACCGGTCGCGCGCCCACCTGCCAGCACTGCCACATGCAGAAGGGCAACCATCGGGTGATGACGTCCTGGGGCTTCCTCGCGGTGCGGCTGCCCGAGGCCGACGAGGGCTGGATGGCCGACCGCGCAGTGATCCTCAAGGGCCTCGGCGTCCTGGATCCCCAGGGCAACCCGACGGCGCGCCTGGACGCCGTGAAGGCCGCCAAGGTCGCGCGCCTGACCGCGGAGGAATGGCAGGCGGAGCGCGACAAGATGACCGACATCTGCCGACAGTGCCACTCGACCCGCCACGTGAACGAGCACCTGGGCGCCGGGGACCAACTCATCCGCGAGGCGGACCGGCTGATGGCGGAGGCGATCGGGACGGTCGCAAAGCTCTATGACGAGAAGATCATCGAGCCCCAACCCTATCAGCCCTTCGCGTACCCGGACATCCTGAACTTCTACGACGCGCGCACGCCGGTCGAGCAGACACTCTATGAGATGTTCATGGAGCACCGGATGCGCACGTTCCAGGGCGCCTTCCACATGAACCCGGACTACCAACACTGGTACGGCTGGGCGCCGATGAACAAGGACCTCGCCGACATCCGCGCGGAGGCGGAGCAGATGCGCGCCGACCGGAAGGCGCCGTAGCCGCCCTCAGCCCTCACGCGGAGCATCCATCGCGGTTCCTGCACGGGGCCGGCCCCACCCTGGGGCCGGCCCCGGCGTCCACCGGGAGGCGCCCTCCATGCTCGTGCTTCTGGCACAACTCCTGACCTTGGCGGCCGCTCCCTCGTCCGGTCAGGCCCCCGAGCGGGTCACGCCGATCATCGGCGACCTCAAGGGCGACACGCGCGGGGACGTCTACGCCTACTCGGGCGGCGGCTGCACCGTGGAGCAGCGGAACGGCGGCTTCCCGGTCGAGACGGTCGACGGCGAGCCCGCCGTTCGGATCACGATCGAGGGTCGGGGCGGATACTGGGGCATCGGTGTCGCGCGGGCGGGCTGGGTCCGCTGGTACCTCGACGACTACGGCCCCACGGGTGTGCTGCGGTTCGACGTGCGCGGCGCGCAGGGAGGCGAGCGGTTCCGCATCGGCGTCAAGGACTCGGACCGGGACGGCGACGGCCCCGACACGGACGTACAGACCCATGTGCCGGTGTCGGCCTACGCGACGCTGACTTCGGCCTGGCAGACGGTGGACGTCCCCGTTGGCGACCTCATCGCGGCCCAACCTCGCTTCGAGCCGGCGGACTGCATCTGCGTGCTGCTGGCTAACGACGGCGACGCCCAGTCGGGGACCTTCCACCTGCGTCACTTGCGATTCGTCACCACGTCGCCGGAACGAGCCTACCCGCCGATCAAGGTGAACCAGGTCGGTTACCTTCCGGCCATGCGGAAGATCGCCAGGATCAGCGCCCCGGTTACCGAGCTGCGGGTTCTAGAGGCCGAGACCGGTGCCGTCGTCGCGACCGTCCCCGCGCGACCCGTCATCGCCGACGATCCGGCGAGCGGCGACAGCCTCTGGGAGGCCGACTTCTCCGAGATTCGCTCGGCCGGCGCCTACCGCCTGGAGGCTGAGGGCCTCGAGCCCTCCGCTCCCTTCACGGTCAGTGAGGCGGTCTACGACGGGCTCTACCGGGACGCGATGCGGTTCTACCTCTTCCAGCGCTGCGGGACCGAGCTGCTCGCGCCGCAGGCGGACCGGTGGGCCCGGCCGGCATGCCATGTAGCCGACGCGCGCGCCTTGACGCGGGAGGGCGCCGACCCGCGCGACTGCGTGGGCGGCTGGCACGATGCGGGCGACTGCAACAAGTACCCTTGCTGGGTGCGACTGCCGCTGTTCATGCTGCTGGACCTCTACGACCTTGTGGAGGGGTCGGACCTCGCTTCCGACGGTTACCTGGGGATTCCGGAGTCGGGCAACGGTGTGCCGGACCTGCTGGACGAGGCGATGTGGGAGCTGGACTGGCTGCTGAAGATGCAGATCGCCGACGGTCCACAGGCGGGGGCCGTCTACGACCGCCTGCACCAGAGCGCGGCGCCGGGGGGAGAGCACGAGCGGCTGCAGGAGGAGCGCCGGCTCTTGCCCCCGACCGCGGAGTCCACCGGAACCTGCGCCGCGGTCTGGGCCCGGGCGGCCGCGACGCTGCAGCGCGTGCCCGGCTGCGAGGCCAAGGCCGAGACGTACCTCGCCGCCGCCCGTCTCGCCTTCTCCCGCCTGCAGGCGGACGCCGCTCCGCCGGAGCACGTTCTGCCGGCCGCCATCTGCCTCTACGAGGCGACCGGCGAGCCGGCCTTCCGGGAGACGGTGGCTGCGCTCCTTGAGGGCGTGATCGGGGACCCGGGCAGCTTCCGGTCCGCCGACCGCTTCATCTTCGCCCCGTATGACTGTGGCGTGGCGGCGCTGGCGCGGTCGACGCGCGAGACGGGCGAGCTGCGTGACAAGGCCCGGCGCTTGCTCGTCGCGGTCGCCGACGCCGCCGTCTCCGCGAGCCGCAAGGACGGCTACGGCGTCCCGCTCTGGAGCCCCGGCCACTACTGCTGGAGCTCGAGCCAGATCATCAGCAAGATGGGTTACTACGCCGCCCTGGCGAACACCTATCAGCCCCGCGAGGAATACGCGCAACTGGCGGAGGACTGCCTGCACTACCTGCTGGGTCGGAATGCCGTCGACACGTGCTTCGTCACCGGCTACGGTACACGGCGCGCGGAGGTGTATAGCAGCGTATACGGCGGCTCAAGCGCGGCCTTCCAGCCGACGCCGCCGGGTTGCCTCGGCGGCGGGGTGAACCAGTGGGAGTCCCGCGGCATCTCCACCCGGCCGGCGAAGAACTGGCGCCCGGACCCGAACAACTGGACGCTCAACGAGGTCGCGATCTACTATAACGCCCCGCTCGCATTCCTGTCAGGCTACGTGGCGAGGGGAGACGACTAAGCGACCCTTCGGGCCGACGTGGGCGCCCGGACGCGCGGGCTGAGAAGGAATCCCGTGGCGCGGGACGAAGTTTGAAGCAAGAGGTTCAGGGGCATACCCGACGAAACCCCGAATGCCACCCGCCACCGACGACCGGGGCGGGTCGGTGCCTTTGGCCGGCGTCGGGCGGTGTCACTCCATCACGATAGGGGGCGGGACTGGAAATGCAGCGACGAAGCGCATCACCGGGCTTTACGCTCATCGAGTTGTTGGTCGTGATCGCGATCATCGCCATCCTTGCGGCGATCTTGTTCCCCGTGTTCGCGCGAGCGCGAGAAAAGGCGCGGCAGGCGGGTTGTCTGTCCAACGTGAAGCAGTTGTCGCTCGCCGTCCTGATGTACACCCAGGACTATGATGAGACATACCCGCCGGCCGTGATGAGTCCGGATGGTGGAGCCACCCTATACACGGGCTTCGACCTGGCCCTGCCGTATGTGAAGAACCAGCAGATACTCCTTTGCCCCACCGATAAACAGGGCCGCGTGAACGCGGCCTATGCCGTGTTTCCGGGGAGTCTCGCGCTGCCTCCCTGCAGCTATGCCGCCAACATCTCGGACCCGTTCATGACGGCGTTCGTCGACCCCCTACCCCCGAGCTACGTGTTCGGCATTCCCCCGCCCCTCATGGGCCTGTCCGTGGTGGCTGAGGGGGACATCCAGATGCCCGCGCAAACCACGCTCCTGTGGGACGGTACACCCGGCGGCGCGCCGGCGGCAGGCCCGCTCCTGACGGTGGCCCCCGTCCACAACGGCGTCTTCAACATGGGCTTCTGCGACGGGCACGCCAAGGCCCTGCAGAAGGCCAGCCAGATCGGCGTCGTGCCCTACACGACTCCCGGCAACGACCACGCCCTTGGCGTGCCGTAGAGGCCGCGGGTCGGCGAGGCGTTGAGCGTCTCAGCGACGGGGGAGGTCGAGGTGACCTCCCCCGTCGGTCTGGCGCCTTGGCCGAGAGGATGTGCATCGTTGTGGGCCGGCTTACCCGAGCCGACGCCGTCCGTCGTTCGCGGGAATCGGGGGAGACAGACCACTCACACGCTTGGGCGAGGACCACAGGCATGACCAAGGCGAGGACAACGAGGGTTGCGGGGATGCTCCTGCTGATCGCGTGCGGCCGGCAGGCGGGCTCGACGGCCGGCGCGCAGGAGTGGGCGCGCTTCCGGGGCCCCAACGGTCAGGGGATCGGCTCGGCCACGCCGGTTCCAGCACAGTGGACCGAGGATGACTACAACTGGAAGGCCGCGCTTCCGGGCATGGGCCATTCCTCGCCCGTGGTGTGGGGCGAGCGGGTCTTCATCACCAGCGCGGACCAGGGGGCCGGGGTGCTGTACGTGCTCGCTTTCAGCGCGCAGAGCGGCGAGGAGCTCTGGCGTCGCGAGTACCCCGTCACGCCCCACGAGTTGCACCAGGACAGCGGCTACGCCACGGCGACGCCGTCGGTCGATGGGGACCGCCTCTACCTGGCTCTGCCCAGCCCGCAGGAGACCTCGATCCTCGCGCTGGGGCACGATGGGCGCGAGGTCTGGGCCACGCGGGTGCCCGGCGTGTCCTCCTTCCACGGCCCGTCGATTTCGGTCCTGGCGGTCGACGGGTTGGCGGTGCTCAGCCTGGAGCAGGAGGGCGCCACGGGGCCGGACTCGACCCCGAGCCAGTGGATCGCCCTGGACGCCGCC
>VGFB01000233.1 GCA_016869015.1 Armatimonadota bacterium | reverse complement strand
TAGCATCACGGGCTTCTCGGGCGCCTACGCGGTGTTCCGGAAGTGGGAGACACTGATCCCCGAGTGGCAGCGGCTGATCGGGACGAAGAAGGCGGCTCGGGAGAATGACTGCTTCGCTCTCGCGCGTCGCCTGAAGGGCAAGCCGACGCCGGCGATCCGCTTCGACTGCGGGGTGGACGACTTCCTGATCGACCACAACCGGGACTTCGCCACGCACCTGACGCGCCTGGGCCTCCCTCACGAGTACGAGGAGTTCCCGGGGGAGCACAACTGGGCATACTGGGACCAGCATGTCCAGGAGGCCCTGGCCTTCCACGGCCGGGTCCTGGGACTGTCGTCGTAGGTCGGAGCGCTGCTCCGTCGCTGTCGCCGCAACCGCAGCGCGCCCCCGCTCGTAAATGGGGGGGCAGGACTCGCCCGCCCTGGCGGCGAAAGCGCCTTTACTGCCCTTCTGACTCCTGAATCCTGACTCCTGCCGTCACTCAAGGAGCGACTGGCCATGTGGACTCGACTCAAGGCTGTGTTCCGGTCACTGTTCGGCTGGATGCTGCGAGGCGCCGAGAATCCGGAGATGCTGCTGCGCCAGCACATCGACGACCTGCGCGAGCGGGTGCCGGAGATGAACCGGCAGGTGGCGGAGGTGGTGAAGCTGGAGAAGATGCTGGAGATGCAGGTCGATCGGCTGCAGAAGAAGGTCGACTTCCTCGAGCCGCGGGTGGTTCAGGCCGTGAAGCTGGGGCCCGAGAAGAAGGAGGCGGCCAAGACGCTGATCGCCGCGCTCGAGCAGGCGCGCGTGGACATGGAGGAGACGAAGCTGCAGCTGGAGCAGGCGAAGGAGAACTCGGCGCGCACGAAGCGGATGCGCGATGCCTACGAGCGCAAGATCCGGGACCAGATCAACGAGTGCATGCGGCAGATCGGGCGGGCGAAGCGGGCGGAGATGGAGGAGAAGGTCGCCGAGGTCATGGGCGCCTTCGAGGTCGGCGACACCACCGAGACGGTGGACCGCATGACCGAGCGCATCGACGAGCGCCTCGCCCGGGCGCAGGCGCGCATGGAGATCGCCGGTAGCACCGTCGACGCGCAGATGGCCGACATCGAGCTGTCTCAGGTTGAGGACGAGTCCGAGCGGCTGTACGCGGAGTACCAGCGGCAGCTCGGGATTCTGCCGCCCGAGGCGGCCGAGAAGACGATGGACACCGTGACCGAGGCGCCGCAGGTCGAGCCGCCGCAGACCGAACAGCAGACGCAGTCGTAACTCGCCGCGTAGGCCGAACTGCCGGCCCGATGTCGGGCCCCGCACCCAGGACTGCCGCCCCATGCCCGAACCGAATCCCGTCTCCGCGCCTCCGACCGATCCCGCCTGGGCCGAGGCGTTGCGCCGGGATTTCACCTCCGGCGCGGCCTCGGTGTTCCTGTTGCACGGCCTGCGCGACTGCTACCCGCATCGTGGGGAGTACCTCAGCCTCCGCGAGTTCCTGTTCCGGGCCTTCTGCGGCAAGAAGCAAACGGTGATGTACGACATCGGCCAGGGGCTCTCGTTCCCCTCGCCCGCCGATGAGGACGCCTTCCGGGCCTTCGTCGGCGTGGCCCAGACCCGGGGCCTGATCGCCGGGCCCTTGCAGCGATACCTGAAGCCCATCGACGCGATCCCGCTGCTCGAGGACCTGCTGTTCAGCCGCAACGGGGCGGCGGTGATCATCGACTTCGTCGACAAGATCATCCCCCCGGGCGACTCCCGAATGATGACCTTCGAGGAGCGCCGACTGCTGACGACGATCCGTCGCTGGGCGACCGATCCGCGCCTGCTGCAGCGGAACAACTTCGTGTTCCTGATCGCCGACTCCCTCGGCGAGGTGAATCAGGGGCTGTACGGTCAAGGCGGCGGGATCCGCGTCGTCAACGTGCCCCTGCCCGACGAGCCCGAGCGCCTCGCGTACATCGAGTACCTGCTGGCGCATCCGGAGGTCCTCGCGCCGAACGGAACTGCGACGGTTGACCTGACCGCCACGCTGGCTCTGAAGCCAACCGTCCTGGCGCAGAACACCAACGGGCTTGCCCTCACGCAGATCGCCGCGCTCCTGCGTAGCGGCACGCCCGACGAGAAGGTCGATCTGCGGAGGACCTCGGAGCACAAGCGCCGGGCCATCGAGATGGAGATCGGCGACCTGGTGGAGTTCATGGCGCCGGCCCGCGGTCTGGAGGCCGTGGGGGGCGTGGAGAAGCAGAAGGAGCTGCTCCTCAGCACCGCCGCGGCGCTACGGAAGGGTCACGTGGACGTGGTGCCCAAGGGGATTCTGCTGACCGGCCCGCCGGGCTGCGGGAAGACGTTCTGCATGGAGTGCTTCGCGCACGACTGCGAAATCCCGTTCGTGCAGCTCAAGAACGTGTTCAGCAAGTACGTCGGCGCCACCGAGTCGAACCTCGAGAAGCTGTTTCACTACCTCGAGGCCCTGGCGCCCGTGTTCGTGTTCATCGACGAGTTCGATCAGTCCTACGGTCGGCGGGTGATGAGCGACGGGGATAGCGGCGTCTCGCGGCGCGTCTTCGCGATGTTCAACGCCTTCCTCAGCGATGAATCCCACCAGGGCAAGATCGTCTTCGGCGCCGCCACGAACCGGCCCGACCTCATCGACCCCTCTACCATCCGCGCCGGCCGCTTCGACCTGAAGATCCCCTTCCCGCTGCCGAACGGCCCTTCGCGCGAGGCGATTCTGCAGGTGACGCTGAGGACGTTGGGCCTCAAGACGCGGGACGTGAGCCTGGCCGACCTCGCCGAGAGGACCGCCGGGTACTCGGGCGCAGACCTGAAGGAGATCGTCCGGATCGCTCAGCGGAAGACCGTCTTCGACGACCGCTCGGTCCTCACCCAGGAGGACCTCGCCTACGCCGTGCAAGACTACCTCAGCCCCAACGCCGCGCGCGCCGAGGAGATCCGCCTCATGGAGCTCCTCGCCATCGCGAACACGACCTCCCGCTCGATGCTCACCCCCGACCAGCTGCAGTGGATCGAGTCCGGGGAGCTGTACCCCGAGATCGAGCGCATCAAGCTCCGGCTGTCGCTGTAAGCGGACGTGGGCGCCTCGGCTCAGGGCACGGTCACCCGGTGCTCAACAGGCCATGAAGCGCGCAGAGCGTCCCGGTAAGGGCCGATGCGCTCGAGCGGGATGGCCTGGAAGCCCAGGGCCCAAGCCGGCGAGTCCTCGCGGAGGCGGAAGTCGCGGTTCGCCTCGTCGACGAACCCCGGGTCCTGCTCCACGAGGTTGTCCTCCACCAGAACGTGCGGCCGGGCCTTCTCCTCGAAGGCGTCGAACTGGCCGCACCGCCAGACGATGTTGTGCCGAACCACGTTCCCCTTGGGCACCGCGGGCTCGTCCTGCAAGTACGTGAGGAGCTGGGGAAAGCGCGTCCGCCAGGGCTCCTCCTGATAGGGCATCTCCGCCAGGCGCGCCTCGAGGTTCACGACGCCGGCGGAGGCCCAGCCCAGGGCCCGGGCGTCCACGTGCACCGCGATCTTGCAGCTCACGAACACGTTGTTCTCGACGAGGTTGTCCCGCCCGCCGCCCAGGAGCACCGCGCGGTGGACCTCGTAGAAGAGGTTGCCGTAGGTCTCGGCCGAGCAGAACATGTCATCGAGGTACACGCCGTTGCAGCCGCGTTTCTCATGCCCGTAGAGGTGATGGAAGTAGTTGTAGCGGATCACGTTGCCGCGCATGGTGGGGTTGTAGCCGGCGTAGATGGCCCCGGCGTCGTTGGCGTTGAGGTCCACGCTGTGGATCTCGTTGAACTCGAAGAGGTGGTCGTTCCCGCCGAAGAGGATGGCCTTGTGCGGGGCGTTCTCGATCAGGCAGTGGGACACACGCTGCCCGACGCCGTCGACGTGCACGGCGGCCTTGAGGATCGGGTTCCAGCGTCCGTAGTGATGGAGGTGGCAGTTCTCGACGTAGTTCCCTCCGGGCGTGAGGGTCTTCCGGTCGCCGCCGGACAGGACCGCTCCGCCGTTGCCCGCGTTGTAGATGTCACACCCGACGAGGCCGTTGTTCGTCCCGCCGATGGAGACCGCGTGTCCGCCGACGTTGCCGATGACGCAGCCCGCGAGGCGGTTTGCCGTGCCGCCCGCGATCGTGACCGGCACGCCCCGCGAGCACTCGAAGATGAGGCCCTGCACCGTCACGTGCGACGCGTTGTTGAGGCTGACCAGGGTCGGGGTGACGGAGACCGTCGCGCGCGCGCCCTCGATCGGCTCGGGCGGCCAGAAGTAGAGCACGCCGCTGTCGCGGTCGAGGTACCACTCGCCCGGCTGATCGAGTTCGGGCAGGAGGTTGTACGCGTAGTACCACTGCCCCTTGCGGTAGCCGAAGTCGTGATCGGGCTTGGCGAGGGTGATGCGGTGCTTCTCGGCGTCGATGGACTCCACTTTCTGCCGCTGGTCCGCCCAGTCCCAGAACCAGTAGCCGTGCAGCATCACGTCCTTCTCGCCCGCCCAGCGGCTCGGCCGGTCGCCTTCGTAGACGAACATGCCCTCGTCGCAGCCCTTCGTCCCGCGCACGTCGCGGGCCGTCGGGCCAACGACGTCCGCCATCGTCACGTAGCCCTCATTCGGCCAGCGAGCGAGCGTCATGGGCCGGTCGTTGAAGAACAACTCCAGGCCCGGCTCACTGGTCGCCCAGCGCGGCCCCGGCGTCATCTCGCCGAAGTCGGTGATGCCCTGGGCGCGCAGGTCAGCCTGGAGCACGCGCCCCCGGGCCGCTTCGTCGAGGCGCGCCAGCACGGCAGGATCCGTCACCGGCTGCCAGCCCGTCACGGTGCGCCCGCCGCTCACCCGCACTTCCTCGCCCTTCCGCGCCCGGTAGGTCACCGGCGCCTCCGCCGTGCCGCCGTCCTCCGCGGACAGCTCGAAGGGCCCGCGCAGTTCGTAGGTGCCCCCCGCCACCTCGATGACTACGGCCCCCGGCGGCTCCGGCGCGGGCGCCTGCGTCTTGCGGGCCTCCTCGCGCGCGCGTTCGAGCGTCGCGAACGGCCCGTCCGTCCTCGCAGCGTTCGCCTCGGGTAGAGTCCCGGACCATCCGTCATTCCCGTTCGGCGTCACGTGCAGAACGCGCGCGGGGCCCTGCGCCGTTGAGAGCGCGGCCATGGATAACACTGCCAGACCGAGACACACCAGGTGCGTGGACATGGGGCTCCTCCCTTGAGCTGTCGCGAGGTGTCGCGCGGCCGGCCGTCGAACCCCGGCCTGGAGTTCACCGCCGAGGCCGGAGGTCCCCGATGAGCCGCCGGACGCGCTCCCCGAACATCGTCGTCGTCGTGACCGATGACCAGGGCCCGTGGGCGATGGGCTGCGCCGGGAACCCGGAGATCCGCACCCCGAACCTCGACCGCCTGGCCGCTACGGGCGTGCGGTTCGAGAACTACTTCTGCACCTCGCCGGTTTGCTCCCCGGCCCGCGCATCCCTTCTCACGGGCCGGATTCCCTCCTCGCACGGCATCCACGACTGGCTGCGCGGGGGGAACATGAGCCACGAACACGACCGCGCCATCGAGTACCTCGCGGGGATCAAGGGCTACACCGACCTGCTGGCCGAGGCCGGGTATGTGTGCGGGCTCAGCGGGAAGTGGCACATGGGCGACAGCCTCCGCCCGCAGAAGGGCTTCGGGCACTGGTTCGCCCACCAGACCGGCGGCAGCAACTACCACGACGCGCCGCTGATCCGCGACGGCGTGCCTTACACCGAGCCGCGCTACCTGACCGATGTCATCACCGATGGGGGCCTGGAGTTCCTCGAGCAGCGCCATCGGGAAGACCGCCCATGGTATCTGAGCGTGCACTACACGGCGCCCCACAGCCCCTGGGTCAACCAACATCCGCAGGAGATCGTCGACTCCTACGACGCCTGCCCGTTCGCCTCGTGCCCGGACGCGGAGCCCCACCCCTGGCAGATCGCCTCCGCGCCGCGGGGCTCGGCGGAGAAGCGCCGGGAGATCCTGAAAGGCTACTTCGCCGCCGTCACCGCGATGGACGCCAACGTTGGCCGGATCATCGACTGGCTGGAGGGGAACGACCGCCGGGAGGACACGATCATCTTCTTCGTCAGCGACAACGGCATGAACATGGGGCACCACGGTGTCTTCGGCAAGGGCAACGGCACCTTCCCCATGAACATGTACGAGGAGTCCGTCAAGGTGCCGGCGATCCTCTCGGCGCCCGGGCGCTGCCGGGAGGGCGTCGTCGAGCGGGGCCTCTGCAGCCACTACGACTTCCTGCCCACGCTCTGTGAGCACCTGGGGCTGCCGCTGCCCGAGCCCGCGAAGCTCCCCGGCCGGAGCTTCGCCCCGCTCCTGCGCGGGGAGGGAATGCCCGGCCGTGACGAGGTCATCGCCTTCGAGGAGTACGGCCCGGTCCGCATGATCCGCGACCGGGA
>VGFB01000232.1 GCA_016869015.1 Armatimonadota bacterium | reverse complement strand
CGGCCCCCGGGTCGCGCCACACCACCGGCGTCCGGCAGGTGGCCATCGACACCAACGAGGGGGTGGACGTGATCCCCGAACCTCCGAACGCCGAGGACACGCCCGAGCTCTCTGCCGACGGGACTCCGGTCTTGGTCAGCTTCCCTCGGGGGCGGGGCAAGGTGGTCGTCTCCTCGGACGCCCACATGTTCGCCAACGGAGCGCTTGGGCGGGAGGACAACCTGCGGTTCGTCGCGGACCTCCTGTGGCGCAACGCGGAGGCCGGGAGCATCTACTTCGACGAGTACCATCACGGCTTCGGGCCGCGCGTTCGGGTGGGGTCGGCGCCGGACCCGGCGCCCCTGCACCGCGCGCTGCTGGTGACGGCCGTCGGGTTCGCCGTGTTCCTGGTGGGCCGCGCGCAACGGTTCGGCCGCGCCGTCGAGTCGGCCGAATCGCGCCGGCGAGCCCCGAGGGAGTACGTGGAGGCCCTGGCGGGCCTGCTGGCCCGCGGCGAGGCGAATCGGTGGGCCCTGGAGAAGATCGCGGCGGCCTTCCGCCGCCGCATGGCCGCGGCGGCCGGCCTGCCGGGCGCCGTGGCGGATCGGGAGCTGGCCGAGGCGCTGGCCGAGCGCCAGGGGATCGCCGCCCCGGAGACGATCCGAGTGCTGGGCGAACTGGAGGCGGCCCTGGGCCGACCGACGGTCACGAGCCGTCGGCTGGCCCAGCTGACGCAGCGGGTGAGCGACCTTGAGGAGCGGGTCGCCGGTGGGTCGCGTGGCGTTGCGCGCAAACTGGGAGGGCGCTGAATGGCGAACGACAGTCTGACCGTGACGCGCGGCCTGACCGAGCGGATCATGCAGCAGGTGGGCCGCGTAATCGTCGGCCAGGACGAAGTAGTGATGCAGTGCCTGGTCGCGGTGCTGGCCCATGGGCACGTGCTGCTGGAGGGCGTGCCCGGGACGGCGAAGACCCTGCTGGTCAAGACCTTGGCTCGCGCCCTCGGCCGCGACTTCGGCCGCGTGCAGATGACCCCCGATCTCATGCCCTCGGACGTGATCGGAACCTACGTGTTCGACGGCGGGACGGGCGAGTTCCGCCTGCGGAAGGGCCCGCTTTTCACGTCGGTGCTGCTGGCCGATGAGATCAACCGGGCGCCGGCCAAGACGCAGTCCGCCCTGCTGGAGGCGATGCAGGAGCTGCAGGCGACCATCGACGGCGTCACTCACCCTCTCGACCCCGGGTTCACCGTGTTCGCGACACAGAACCCCGTCGAGTTCGAGGGCACCTATCCGCTGCCCGAAGCGCAGTTGGACCGCTTCATGCTGAAGGTCATCGTGGACTACCCCGCCCCGGGGGCTGAAGACGAACTGCTGCTGCGGGTGCACCGGGGCGCCGATCCGCTGCGCGTCCAGGCCGAGGAGCTGCGTCCGTGCGTGACCCCCGAGGAGGTGGAACAGAGCCGAAGCGAGATCGCCGCCGTGACGGCCGAGGAGGGGGTCGTTACGTACGTCGGCGACATCGTGCGGGCGACGCGCACGAGCGCCAACCTGGTGCTGGGCTGTTCGCCGCGGGCGGGGGTGATGACCCTCAAGGCCGCCAAGACGCACGCGGCGATGAGCGGACGGGACTACCTGACCCCCGAGGATGTGAAGGCCGTGGCCTGTCCCGTGCTGCGGCATCGCGTCCTTCTCCGACCCGAGGCGGACATCGAGGGACTGTCGGCCGACAACATCATCCAGGCCGTGCTCGGCGAGACGCCCGTGCCGCGGTAGCCGCACCGGAAACGCCCGCCCATGGTACCGACTCCCCTCTTCCTGTTGGCCTTCCTTCCGGCGGCGCCGGCGCTGGCGCTGGGGGGGCTGACCACGCCCATCGGCCGAGCCGGGCTGGCCTGGTGCCTCCTCGTTCTCGGCCTGCTCATCCTTGACAACCGCCTCTCGCTGCGATGGCAGGCCCTGCATGTCCAGCGGCTCCTGGATCGCAAGCTCTCTCTCGGGGCCGCGAACCGGGTCTCGCTGCAGATCGTCAACGAGTCACGGTGGCGCCTTGACCTCCTCCTGCGTGATGAGCCCCCGGACGGCTTCGTGACGCCCCTCCGCGACCTCCGCGTGACGCTGGAACCTCACGAGAGCACCGCGACGACCTACCTGACCACGCCGCCGCAGCGTGGACGCTTCCGCTTCGGCGACCTGCACGTGCGGGGGCGGTCGTTCCTGAGGCTCAGCGTGTGGCAGAAGCGCCTGCCGGCGGCGTGCGAGGTCGATGTGTACCCCGACATCGGCGCCGTGGCCCGGCTGGACCTGCTGTGGCGCGCGCACCGCCTGGAGGAGATCGGGCTTCGGCGCGCGACGGTCCGGGGCGCGGGGACGGAGTTCGAGAGCCTGAGGGAGTACGTGCGGGACGATGACTACCGCCGGATCGACTGGAAGGCTACGGCGCGGAAGGGGAGGCCGTTCACGCGGCAGTACGAAGAGGAGCGGAGCCGTACCGTGATGCTGCTCCTCGATGCCGGACGCCTGATGACCACCGAGGTGGACGGACTGTCGAAGCTGGACCACGCCGTCAACGCCGCGCTGATGCTGGCCTACGTGGCGCTGCGGCGCGACGATGCGGTGGGAGTGATTGCGTTCGCCGAGACGGTGAAAGTCGTCCTGCCGCCCCGGAAGGGGAAGGCCCAACTCCAGCGCGTCCTGGAGGCGCTGTACAACCTGCAGCCGACCATGGCCGAGCCGGACTACCGCGCAGCGCTCTACCACCTCCACGACCGGGCCCGAAAGCGCTCGCTCGCGGTCCTCTTCACCGACCTCACGGACGACCAGGCCTCCCGCCGCCTGATCGCCCATGTCGCGGCCACCGTGCCTCGGCACTTGCCGCTGCTCGTAACTCTGGGGGACCCCGACATCGTGCGGGTGTCTCGGCAGCGGCCTGCAAGCCGGGAAGACCTCTTCGAGCGCGCCGTGGCCTCCTCCGTGCTGGCCGACCGCGACCGCGCCCTGGCCACGTTGCGCACCAACGGCGCGGTCGTGCTGGAGACGGAAGCCGCGCAGCTCTCCGTCGCCGTCGTCAACCGGTACCTCGAGCTCAAGGAGCGGCTGCGGGTGTAGTCGGTCGGCGCAGACCGCCCAGAAGGCGATCCCCGACGGCGAGGTACCCCCACAGGACGAGGCCGGTCGCGGCCCCGAACAGCAAACGCGCGAGGTCGGCCTGGAACAGGCCCTCGGCGACGGGGCTGATGGTGCCCTCGATCAGCCCGGCCAGCAGGAACAGCGGCGCAACCCCCAGCATCAGCTTCACGGCGTCGCGCGCCGCGAGCACCAGCGCATCCCGTCGCGTGAGAGGCCCGGGGTCGATGACGGTGTAGCCCAGGAGCAGCCCGGCCCCCCCGGAGATGATGATGGCCGACAACTCGATGACGCCGTGGGGGGCCATGATCGCGCAGACCAGACCGACCTTCCCGTTCAGCGCGCCGACGGCGATCACGCTCCCCACCATCGCGCCGTTCGAGGCGATCGCCCAGACCGTCCCGATCCCCAACCCGATGCCCAGGGCGAAGGCGACCAGCCCGATCTGCAGGTTGTGCGTCCACAGCAGGGCGGAGAACGCGCTGCTGCCCAGTTCGCTGTGGGCGTCGCCGAAGTAGGCCCCGGCCGGGGCATCCCTGCCGAGGAATGACTCGATGGCGTCCGCCAGCCCGGCGGGAGCCACGTGCTCCAGCCAGCCCGGGTCGGCGATCACCAGCAGGTAGGCCACAACGGCGCTCCCCAGGAAGAGCGCCCCCGAGGCGGCGGTGTAGCGGAAGGTGCGACGAAACAGCTGCGGGAACTCGGTGGTGTAGAAGGCCAGGGGGCGGAAGGCGCGCCGCCGGGTCCGCCCGTAGACCAGCGCGTGCGCCCGGCCGACCAACAGGTTGAGATGCTCGACGACGCGGGGGTCGTGGCGGTCGGTTCGGGCCTCCGCAAGATGGACCGCAGCCTGCCGGTACAGCCGCCCGACCTCCTCCAGCTCACTGGGGCTCAGCGCCCGCAGTCCGCCGCCATCGACGGCCTGCAGGAGCTCGGCCAGACGCGCCCAGTGCGGTCGGTTGCGTTCGACGAAGGGGTCCACCCCGCACCTCCCCCATTGCCGCCTCACGGGCGGCCAACGGAGCGCTCTTGGACTACGAGCACGTCACCATCGAGACGCCCGAGCGCGTCGACATCTCCTACGAGCTGGCGGGGCCCGCCTCGCGCCTGATGGCGGCCGTGCTTGATCACCTCATCATCGGCCTGGCGATCTCGGCGCTCGTCCTGCTGGCATACGGCCTGGACCTCGGCCTGCCCGAACTCGGCGCCTCCAGGGTCCTCCTCGTTGTTGTCACCGCCGGACCGCTGATTCTGCTGGCCCTCTACTTCGCCGCCTTCGAGATCGCCTGGCGCGGTCAGACCCCCGGCAAGCGCGCGGCGGGCCTGCGGGTCATGCGCGACAACGGCACTCCGGCCGCGGTGGTCGACATCCTCATCCGTAATACGGTGCGCATCGTCGATTTCCTGCCGTATTTCTACTTCCTGGGCGGCCTGGTGGCTTTCGTGCAGCGGCAGAGCAAGCGCCTGGGCGACCTGGCCGCCGGTACCGTCGTCGTGAAGCTGAGGCAGACCGAGTTGCCTGAAGCGCTCGAGCCCGACTCCGATCCCCTCCGCCCGGTCGATCTGGCGTTCGCCTCGCTGCGCCCCTCGGCTGCGCGCCTCTCCGCCGAAGAACGCGGGATGCTTCGGCGCTTCCTCGAGCGACGGTACGAACTGCCGCCCGCCGTGCGCAGTGAAATGGCTCAGCGAATCGTCGAGGCCCTGCGGCCGAAGCTGGCCGACGAGGCACTGGCGCAGGCGAACGCTGAGCCAGAGCCGCTGCTCGAGGCGCTCGACGCGGCCCTGAGCCCGAGGCCCTGAGCCCGCCGTCGGGCGTGGCCACGGACGGCCACGCTGCGTCCGTCCGAGACGATCGTCACCGCCCCCGCCTGATCCGTCCGCCATAGCTCCGCCCCGACGTCCCGCAGCCGGGCCTCCACCACCGGCGCGGGGTGAGCCGGGTCCGCCGCCTGACAGGAGACCACCGCCACCGAGGGCGACACGGCCTGCACGAAAGCCCAGCTCGACGACTCTCCGCTGCCGTGGTGGGGCGCCTGAAGCACATCGGCGGCCAGCGGAGCACCCCGCTTGAGGAGCTCCTCTTCCGCCTCCAGCCCGATGTCGGCCGGCAGCAACATGGCTACCTGTCGGTGAGTGAGCCGAAGGACCACCGAGCGGTCGTTGTCCTCGAAGGCCCGATCGCTTTCGGTGCCCGTCGGCCAGAGCACCTCCGCGCGCACGTCCCCGCCCAGGTGAAGCACGCCGCCGGCCGCCGCCATCTTCACCGGCACCCCGGCGGCCTGCGCGGCCCTGCGGACCCCGCCGTAGATCGAGCTCCCCGCTGCCGGGAAGCTCTCCAGGAGCACGCCGACCTCCAACGCGCCCAGAATCGCCGGCACGGCGTTGAGATGATCCGCGTCCGGATGGGTAATGACGATCGCCTCCAGACGCTTGATGCCCCGCGTTCTCAGGTAGGGCAGGATCACGTCTCGCGCGCACCGGTCTCCGGCGCTCAGCGTATACCCGCTCCCCGCGTCCACCAGCATCGCCCGCCCCGCCGTCGTCTCGAGGAGACAGCACTGCCCGTGGCCGACGTCAAGGAAGGTGACGGTCAGCCGGTCCGGCTGATACGCACCGAGCGCAAACCACAGCGATGTCGCCACCCCAACCGCCAGGACGACCCCCACCCACTGGCGCGGCGTCAGCCGGGGGCGCCAATCGAGCCGCGCCCGGTAGGCGCACGCGACGCACGCCAGCGCCGCGTACCAGAGGGCGCACGTGGAAGCCGAGAAGTGCGTGGCGTCCACGTACGCGCCGGGCAACGCCCGGCACCAGTCGTTCACCCGCACGATGGCGTCCACCATCCAGCGGGCCGGGTGCAGGGGGATCGCGCCCGCGGCCTCGTGGACGAATGAGAGGATGACTGCCGTCTGGGTCAGCACCATGGCAAGGGCAGCGGCCGGGAGGGCGACGAGGTTCGCCAGGCCCCCCACGATCGGGAACGCGTGGAAATGGTATGCCAGAAGCGGCGTCACAATCAACCAGGCTCCCGCCGACCCTGCGGCTGTGCCCACCGGAACGCGGAGCCACAAGCTGCGCCGCCGCAGGCGCTCGGGCAACGAGCGCAGGGCGATCAACACCCCCAGCGTCGCCCCGAACGACAGCTGCATCCCGATGGAGAACAGAGCGAGGGGATCGGCCGCGCAGATCAGCGCCGCAGCAAGGCTCAGGGCCGTGTACGGGTCGTAGTCGAGATCGAAGACGCCGGCGGCGAGGGCCAACACCGCCATGATCAGCGCCCGGCTGACCGAGGGTCCCGTGCCGACCATCAGCGCGAAGAAGATCA
>VGFB01000231.1 GCA_016869015.1 Armatimonadota bacterium | reverse complement strand
TGAGCGCAAGGCCGAACTCGAGGACTACGAGCGTCGCGAAGCGGCGCTTTACGCGTTCGCGGGGAAGCTCCCCGAGCCCCCGGACTATGGGACGGACGACCCGTGGGAGATCGCCAAACTCGCCGGACAGCAGCTGACGCCGGAGGAGCTGCGGACCTTCTTCGATGAGGACTGAGCATGCCCGCGGTGCGCCATGACATCCGGGGCAGTGTGCCGTGGCCCGCCTCCCTCTACCTCGACGCGTCCGTGCTCATGGGAGCCTACAAGGTGGGGATGGGAGGTGGCGACTCGCGAGAGAAGGCCGCCGCTGCCTTCCTCGCCGGGATCCCGGGGCACTGTGAGGCCTGGACCTCCCTCCTCGCCATCGAGGAGACGTGCTGGGCAGCCCTCAAACGCCCGCTGAGAGACGCGGCCAACAAGCGACACCTCTCCATTCCAGACCTCAAGCGGCGTCACCCGCCGGACTACACGCAGGCTTACGCGATCGGTCGGGGGCGAACCGCGCCGCTCATGGCGTTCCTGAAGGGACTCAGCATCTCGCTGCGGGAGCCGTCGGCTCCGGCAAGTCGGCAAGAGCAGGCCCGCCGTGCCGCCTGCTTCCTGGTCAGGCAGATGATGAACACCTACGAACTTGAGATGGCCGACCTCTTCCACATCGCCTTCGCGAAGCTGGATGGGACGAACGCGATCGCGACCCTCGACAAGGGCTACCTGGACGTGGACGGCCTCGAGGTGTTCACGGTCCCCTGAGCCGCGCTTGGCTACTGCCCCGCGGCGACGTCCATCACAGCCATGCCCGGACCGGTCAGCGGCAGCTTCTGAGTCGTCGAGGGGGTCAGCGGCACGAAGCCGCCGGTTGAGGTCGCATCGACGCGGCGGAGGCGGGTGGGCTGTGGAGAGGGCGAGCCGGTCAGCCGCAGGGTGAGCGTCGAGGAGCCGCCGGCGTGTGCCACGATCACGTGGCGAGCCGGCCCGGCAGCCGCGGGCAAGACGAACAGCGGCTTGCCAAAGTGCGTCGCAAGGCCAATCCCCGCTCCGACCGGCAGCGCGCCGGCGAGCTGCGCCAGCGTCTGCATCGCCGGCGTGCTCGAGCCGTCGTCGGCCAGAAGACCCCAGCCGTTCCCGTAGGCCTTGAACCATAGCACCCGATCCACGTCTCCCGCGCATGCCAGCGAGAACGCCGTCACCCACGCCGCGGCGTAGGGGGTCTGCAGGCGGGGGTCGCGCGCCTGGCCGTTCGGCTCACGCGCCGAGTTGAGCGCGCACTCGGTGATCCACAGCTCCGCGCGCCGGCCGGGGCGGGCGTCCAGCAGCGCCCGAACCTGAGCGGGAGTCAGCTGGTGCGGCAGGTCGCGGGCCTCGGCCCGGCAGGCCGCCTCAAACAGGTCCTCATCCCCCGCTACCGGCGCGTGGGCGCCGTAGAAGTGGAACGACAGGAAGCTGAGGGAGCGGGCGTTGCGGATGAAGTAGTCCAGGTGCTCGTCCCAGGGCGAGGCGAACCCCATCCCCCCGATCTGCGCCTCCGGATCGATCAGCAGCATCTGTGCGGCGAGGGCGTTGTAGGCGTCGGTGGCCGCCTCGATGGTGCGAAACTGGCCCGACACGAGCGGCTCGTTGCCGATCTCGTAGACACGCGCGCCGGGCTCCTTCTTGCGCAGGGCGGCCAGGTCGGAGCAGAACGCCCCGAAGTCCCGCCAGCCCGTCTCCGGCGTCGCCCCTTTGGCCGCCAGGGGGACATCGAGGCACAGCAGCGGCTCGCCGCCGGCAGAGCGGATCCACGACAGCGTCCGGTGGAGGTCGCTGCTTCGCAGGCCGAGGTTGCCCGGCAGGTAGAAGTCGGAGAGCTTAACCCGCACCGTGGGTCGCCCCAGCGCTGCCAGGGCGCCTTTCACCTGAGCGCCGAAGGTCTGCTCCTTCAGGACGCGATCCCAACCGCTCCCCAGGCACACGCCATGTCGCAGGCGACTGGTGCCCGACAGCCCGTCGAAGTCCAGGAGGAGCGCCTCGGGCGTGGGCGGCGTGGGCTCGACCCGCGTCGCAGCCTCAGCGCGCACGTCATCCACGGTGAACCGCACCGCCTCCCACGTGCCCGTCTTGACGAACTGCAGCAACTTCACCCCCCGCAGCCGCTCCTCATCGAGCGGCACACCCTCGCGGGTCTTGAACGCTGAGAAGGGGATATACAGGCCCTGCCACCCGGGCGTGGTCAGCCAGACCTCCTTCAGGAAGGAGGTGTCCGTGGTCGTCTCCCCGGCCTTCACGTAGGAGCGGAGCACGAGGTTGAGGGAGCGGCGCGAACCGTCGCCGCGCAGCCGAAGCGCCAGCCCCGTGCAGCCGCCGCTCAGCCAGGCCTCGCCGCTCACCTTCCGGCTGATGCTGGCCCACGTGCCCTGCCCGGCCGCGAACTCCATCAGGGCCGCCTGCTTCCCCGCGCTCTCGGGCGCCCCGGGGCTGACAGCGTAGATGGAGGGGAGCGAGGCCTTGCCCAGCCGCTCGGCCGACGCATCGTTGAGGGCCCAGCCGCCGACCCCCGCCTCGAAGTCGTCGATGAGCACTGCCGCCGGCTGCGCAGCCCCGCCACACGTTGCACCGAGGACCCCGATCAACGCGCAGAACATCGCTGCTCCCGCCGTTCCTCGTGTGTCTCTGGGCCTGCCTGGCGCTCTTCGTAGTTCAGCCGTTGACGTCTCCCCGGCCCAACCAGTCCAGCGTCGTCAACACCTTCACGCGTGCCAGCCCCAGCTCCCGCGGGTCGTCCGTGAACTGGGCCAGCGCCGGGCCCGGGCCGACTACCCGAGCAACGGCCTCGTCAAGAGCGGTCTGCGCCTGATCGGCGTCGGCAGCTTGGCCGGCGCTCCGCGCCTCCGCAATCGCCTCGCGCAACCGATGAAGCATCTCGTAGTCCTCGAACCCGTCGCGCACGATCTCCCAGCGGGGCGAGGCATAGGGACGACGCTCCTGACCGGGGTACACGATGAACAGGTCACCGGCGGCGTATCGGCCGTCGCCCTCGGGCCGACCCATCGGGTCCGGCGGCCAGCGCTCGTAGGACCAGCGCAACAGCCCGCCCAGTTCCTCGCGGAAGAGCAGCCAGCCGATCACGCGACTATCGAGGTTGGGGGAGGTGATGAACGTGTTCGGTCGGTCCGGGTGGCAGCAGATGTAGGCCTCGACGCGCCCGCCCTCCGCACGCTTGGCGGCGGCCAGCTCGCGGTCGTACACGTCATCCCGCAGCTTGAAGACCATCCGGTCGATGTGCGGGGCCAGCCGGCGGGCCGAGTCGAGCGAGTCGAGCGCGACGGTTGTTTCCAGCGCCGGATGGGCTGCGTGGACCAGTTCCGCGCAGCGCGCGAACCGCTGCAGCGTCGGCGCGTTCTCCGCGTCGCGCGGCTCGTCCGTCGGGCAGACGAAGGCGTTCTCCAGCCAGCCCTTCTCCTCCAGGTGCCTGGCGAAGTCGGTCAGGAAGGCGGTCCACAACGCATCGAACCGCTCGTCCCCCGGGTTCGCGGTCTCGGTGAGGGTGTTCCCCTGGGCATCGGCCCAGGTCAGCGTGGTGTCCCCGCCTCCGGCGAACATCGAGTAATACTCGATCCCCTCGTCAATGCCGACTTCGCGGCACAGTTCGACATACCGATCGAACACGGTGTAGCGGAAGGCCGGCTGCCCGCCCTCATCCATCCGCCACTCGAACATGTCGCGGGTGACGGTCGCCAGCTTCTGGCCGTGAGCGGCCAGATCCGCCAGGTACGCTCTCAGCGTCTCCCAGTGGTCCCGACTCCACAGTTCCAGACCGTACTGCTCGGCGATCCGACGCGGGGCCTGCCAGAACCCCAGCGAGAGATGGTAGTCCCCCGGGGCCGGCAGGACGGGGTGGTGCACGAACAGCCGCAGCGGCGTCTCCACCACGGCGCCCGCCTCATCGGAGAGGGCGATCGCTCCACGGTACTCCCCGGGCACCGTATCGGCAGGCACGTGAACGGACACCCACAGCGCGCGGGTCGCGTCAGGACGCAGCTCAATCGTCTCGGTGCCCGCCAGCGCCGGGGTGAGGATGTCGGGCCACAGACGCTTCTGGGCGCCGGGAGTGAGGTGGTCGGCGGCCGGCACGTTGCCCACGAGCCGCACGCTCACGCATGTCGCCGGAAGGGTCGAGGCGGCCCCGACGAGGTCGCCCGCACGCACCGACAGCCTCACGACCTCCTTCGCCAGCGGGAGCAGGGCGATCTGAAACGCCTCCGACTCGTTGCGGCACGCCTCTATCCGCGCCTCGGCCGCGCCCTCCGGCGCCTCGCCATCGGGGAAGACCTTGGTCAGGGAGTCCACCGGCACGGCCGCGAAGGAGCTCGCGGCGGCCCCGGTCATCCGCGTCGCCCGCAGTCGAGACGCCAGCAGCTCCGCCCGGCGCCGAAGCCCCTCCAGCGCGGTCTCGACCTCCTTCAGCTCCGCCGTCCCCAGCGCGCGCCGCTGCGCCACGAGCCGGCTCAGCTCCGCCCACTGGTCGGTGAGGGAGTTGAGCTCGCGCACGAAGTCGTCCTTTGCGGCCGAGGGAGGCAACTGGGCCCATCGGCGATTGGCCTCCGCGAGAGCCGCGTCCGTCCCGTACAGCGCGAGCGTCACCCCGGGGATGCGGAAGGGGATCGCCGCCGTGCGGTAGATCGCCTGTCCCCGCTCATCGGTCACGGAGAGCAGCAGGCTCCCCGGCCCGTCCTGCGAGACCTCGTAGGGCACGTCGACATCCTTGCGGGCCCCGGGCCCAGCCGTGAACTTCGCCGCGGCGAAGAAGTGACCCGCCCGGTCGCGCCCGTGGACGCGCACGTTCGTCTTCAGTTGCCGGGGCTCAGCGGTCGCGTTGTCGGCGAACAGCAGGGCGCTGTTGCGCCCCAGGCGCAGGGCTCCGGGGTCCACCAGGCTGAAGGAAAGCGACGGGCCGCCAAAGCGCAGCTCACCGAACCGCTCCGGCTCGTGGAACCCCTCCAGAAAGCCGTTCCAGCTGCTCAGCTCCGCCAGCCGCGTCTCACTGCGGCCGGCGCCTAGATGCCATGTCGAGCCCTCGGCCGGGGGCCGTCCTCCGGTGAAGGGGACCGACAGTTCGACGGACCAGGAGTTCTCCTTCACTGCGACCCCGACGTTCCAGACGACGGAGGCGGACCGGTCGCCATCGGCCTGATCGAAGCGCGTGCCGATGGAGTTCACGGCCATGTGGACGTAGGACTCGCCGGTGCCGATGGCGTCGATGAACAACTCGAAGCAGTCGTCCCGGTAGACATCCCCGTCGGGCTCCGTCACCTCCGCCCGCAGCCGATCGGTATCCGACTCGTACAGGATGGCGGCGACGTAGAGGGCCTCATCGTCGTACATCACCCGCACGTCCGTCGCCTCGGTCGGAAGCCCGCCCTCGTGCAGCAACACAAACGGGCCCAACCGTCCGGCCGCGACCCACTCGTCGGGCGTCACGTTGCCGTCCAGGATCGGCGGCGTCGGCGCTCGGGGGCAGGTCGCCACAACCTGGGCCCAGGCCCCCGTCGATGCCCCCAGGAGCGCCACAGTCAGGGTCGCGACCACTGCGATACGTGCCACTACAGGCCTCCCAAGCACCAGTCGGGTCCGGTCGACCTCCCCTTCGACGGAGAGCCGCCGACCTCCTTGCCCCACAGAGGAGCCTGCGCGCCGACCGGCGAACCGAGGCCACAAGCTCCCGGGCGCCGACCCGGAGGGCGGAACGGAGGGTCTCCCGATGAGAGCGCAGGTGTTCTACGAGCCGGGCAAGATGGACCTGGTCGATGCGCCCGATCCGCAGTGCGGACCTGCCGATGTGGTGGTGCAGGTCAAGGCCTGCGGGATCTGTGGCTCCGATGTCGCCTACTACTTCGGCAACAGCAGCCTGGAGACCCCCGACGGCAAAGGGCCCTGCATCCTCGGCCACGAGTTCTCGGGGGAGGTCGTGGAGGTCGGCGAGATCCCCCGCACGCTCGGCCTCTTCGCGCCCGGCGACCGAGTGGTCCTCGACCCGGTGCAGTACTGCAACGCGTGCGAAGTGTGCAAGCGCGCGCAACCGAACCTCTGCGAGTCCAAGACCGTCCTGGGCGTCTCCACGGACGGGGGGTTCGCGGAGCTCGCCCGCAGCAGCTACACGGGCGTGCACAAGCTGCCGGACAACGTCTCGTACGAGGAGGGCGCGTTGACCGAGCCGCTGGCCTGCGCGACCTATGCCGTGCAGAACCTGAACGTCCAGCCCGGGGACTTCGTGGTGGTGTACGGCCCGGGCGCGATCGGTCTGATGATGCTGCAGCTGGCGAAGGCACGGGGCGCGGGGACGGTGGCGCTGGTGGGCACACGTGACTACCGCCTGAAGGCGGGTCGGGAACTGGGGGCCGACCACGTCCTCAGCACCGAGTGCGGCTCGGAGTTCTACTGCGAGGACGTGCCGGGGTTCATCGCAGAACA
>VGFB01000230.1 GCA_016869015.1 Armatimonadota bacterium | reverse complement strand
GCGGAACCCACCGCCCGCGGTCAGCGGCCCACGCGCACAAACGGGGCCACCGAGACCGAAGGCGCGTCGGACGTTCAGCCCCCGAAGGGGGCGACCGGTGCATAGCCACGGGCGCAAGCCCGTGGAACCGACGCCCTCAATCCCTTGAGCCCCGGAGGGGCGACAGGACGGCCTGCCCGCCCCTTCAGGGCGGGGGTGGTTGGGGGGCGCGGCGTTCCGTGGGTTTCACCCACGGCTATCCATCGGTGGCCCCTTCGGGGCCGAATGGCGGAACCCACCGCCCGCGGTCAGCGGCCCACGCGCACAAACGGGGCCACCGAGACCGAAGGCGCGTCGGACGTTCAGCCCCCGAAGGGGGCGACCGGTGCATAGCCACGGGCGCAAGCCCGTGGAACCGAGGCCCTCAATCCCTTGAGCCCCGAAGGGGCGACAGGACGGGACGAGCCTCCCGCCCTTCAGGGCGGGGGTGGTTGGGGATGGGCTCCAAGAAGGCACGCAGACGGCAACGACGGGAGGCGCACGCATGGCTTCGGCGACACGCAGACCCATCCCCCGCAAGGACGCGTTCTTCGGCATTCACTTCGACCTGCATCCGAACGAGAAGGACACGGAGCTGGGCGCGGAGACGAGCGAGGCGAACATCAGCGACTTGCTCACGCGCGTGAAGCCCGACTACGTGCAGTATGACTGCAAGGGGCATCGCGGGTACACGGGCTATCCGACGAAGGTCGGGTGGGCGTCGCCGGGGATCGTGCATGATGCGCTACGGACCTGGCGCAAGGTCACCCGCGAGCACGGGGTGGGACTATACATCCACTACTCGGGCGTGTGGGACATGGTGGCCCTGGAGCACCACCCCGGGTGGGCCGCGGTGGATGCCGAGGGCAAGCCGAGCCCGAACATGACCAGCACCTTCGGCCCGTATGTGGATGGGCTGCTGATCCCGCAGCTCAAGGAAGTGCTCGGCGAGTACGAGCTCGACGGCGTGTGGGCGGACGGGGAGTGCTGGGGCGCGATGCTCGACTGGTCGAAGTGGGCGCTGAAGGCGTGGCGGGCCGAGACGGGCTACCGGAACGCGCCGAAGGACCGGACGGACCCGCGCTGGCTGGAGTGGAAGGCCTTCCACCGGCGGCAGTTCGAGAGGTACCTGTGCCACTGGATCGATTCGCTCCATGCCTTCCGGCCCGACCTGCAGCTGACCAGCAACTGGATGTACACCACCTTCGCGCCCAAGCCGGTGATCGCGAAACTCGACTTCCTCTCGGGCGACTACTCGCCGACGGTCTCCTGCGATCGCGCGCGGGTCGAGGCGCGGTACCTCGCGAACACCGGCATGCCGTGGGACCTGATGGCCTGGGGCTTCAACTGGGCGGAGGGGCAGGGGCACACTGTGAAGCCGGACGTCGCGCTCATGCAGGAGGCGGGCGTCGTGCTGATGCAGGGCGGGGGCTTCCAGATCTACTACCAACCGACCCGCAGCGGCGTCATCCCCGAACAGGTCATCCAGACCACCGGCCGGGTCGCCGAGTTCTGTCGCGCGCGCCAGGCCGTCAGTCACGGCAGCAGCAGCGTGCCCCAGGTCGCCCTGCTGCTGTCGAGCGAGTCGCAGTTCGACCGCTCCGACACCGTGTTCACGCCCTACGGCTGCATGGACGAGCTGGAGGGCGCGCTCCACTTGCTGCTCGAGCTGGGCTACTCGGTGGACATCCTCGCCGAGCATCAGCTGCAGCCGCGCCTCAGCGACTTCCCGCTCGTCGTCATCCCCGATTCGCACCAGCTCGCGTCGGGGTTCGTCAAGGCCGTGCGCACATATGTGCAGCACGGCGGGAGCCTGCTCCTGCTGGGCGAGAAGTGCGCGCGCCTCTTCCCCGCCCTACTCGGCGCGAAGCTGATCGGCGAGCCGGAGGAGACCGCCGCCGAGCTCGCCTCCGACGCCTGCTCCGCGAGCTGCAATGGTCTGTGGCAGCCCGTGAAGCCGACGAAGGCCCTCGCCGCGGGCTTCCGCCACCCAACGCGCGACGTGACCCAGGGCGGGGAGGTGGCCGCGACCCTCGCGCCCTGCGGCGAGGGCGCGGTCGGCGCGGTCTACGGGCCGGTCGCTCTCACCTACTTCCGCACGCACCATTCTGCGTTGCGCCGGTTCGTGGGTCGGCTCGCGGCCGCCCTGTTCCCGGAGCCCGACGTGCAGACCGATGCGCCCCCGTGCGTCGACCTCGCCCTCCGTCGCACGCGCGACGGCGCGCTGAGCCTGCATCTGCTGAACCTGACGAACGCCCAGCGCGCCGACCGCTTCCTGAGCGCGGACTGCATACCGCCGCTCGGACCGATCACCGTCGTCATGCGGGTCCGGAAGCGGCCTCGGCGGGTGCGCTGGGTTCCCGACGGCGGCCGGGTGCAGTGGGAGTGGAGCAAGGGCCTGCTGACGGCCCGCACACCGACGCTCGGCACCCACGGGGTGCTGGTCGTCGAGTGAACGGTGGGCGGACACGCAGGTCCGCCCCCGTGGAGGTCTCCTGACCATGCCCCAGCCAACCATCGACGCGGAGACCTGCATCGCCTGTGGCGCCTGCGTTGGCGTGTGCCCGTGTCTGGTGTACCGGCGCACGAAGGACGGCGTCGAGGTGCATCCGGAGCACGCCGATTGGTGCTTCGCCTGCGGCCAGTGCATGGCCGTGTGCCCCACCGAGGCGACGCGCGTAGCCGGCTTCGACTACGCTCACTTCCCGCCACTGCCCGGGGGAGTTGCCGACCCGGCGGCGCTGGAGGCGCTGTTCCTCTCGCGGCGGTCGGTGCGGCGGTTCACGGAGGAGCCGGTCTCCCCCGAGGCGCTCGGCGACATCGTACGTCTCTCCGCGATGGCGCCCTTTGGCGTGCCGCCGACGGATGTGGAGGTCACCGTCTTCGGCACGCGCGGGCAGATCGAGGCGATCCTGCCCGCCGTCTACACGGGGATGGAGCAGTTCATGCAGGCCCTGAAGAACCCGATCTACCGCTTCCTGATCCGCCGGCAGATGGGCGCGGAGATGTTCGACGCCCTCGTCGAGCACCTGCTGCCCCTCATCCCGCCGATGTGTCGCATGTACCGGGACACGGGCTTCGACGCGGCCACCTGGGGCGCCCCCGCGATGCTGTTGTTCCACCACGCCAAACGGAGCGTGAGCGGCAAAGAGAACTGCTACGTCGCGTGCACGTACGCCATGCTGGCCGCGCAAGCCCTCGGCCTGGGCACCACCATGATCGGCATCATGGCGGGCGTCATCGACATGGACAAGGCGTTGCGGGCCGAGCTCGGCATCCCCGACGGCAACCAGTGCGAGATCTCCCTCATCCTCGGCCACCCGGCCGCGAGCTACCGCCGCGCCATCCCCCGCGCGCACAAGACGGTGACCTGGGTCGAGCAGCCCCCGAGAGCGTGATGCATGTCACCTTCGGTCCTCGCGGCTGAACTCCCCGCTCGGGCCTCTCGTCCATGAGGCGACGGTGCCCCTGCGGCATCGACCAAGGAGGACAGCGCTCGGCATGCTGGACCTTCCGGTCAAGCCACGCCTGCTGGCCATCGGCATCGATGGAGCCGACTACCGGATCACGAAGTCGCTGATGGAGCGCGGGATGCTGCGCAACCTCGCGGCTCTCGCCGAGCGGGGCGCCTGGGGCCCGGCGCAGTCGACCATCCCCCCTCTCACCCCCGCGGCGTGGACGACCATCATGACCGGGAAGGACCCAGGCAAGCACGGCGTGTTCGACTTCCTGCCGATGGACGGCACGCCGTTCGACGTGCCCGTCGGCTCGCGCCGCCGAGCCACGACGGTCTGGCGCGCGCTCAGTGACGCCGGGTTCCGCGTGGGCACCTTCAACCTGCCGGTCACCTACCCGCCCGAGGAGCTGAGCGGCTTTCAGGTCTCCGGCTTCACCGCGCCCGCCTATAGCGCCGCCATCGCGACTCCGCCCGCGGCCTTTGAGGTCCTCGATGAGGCCGGTCGCGGCTACGCGCCCTTCGCCCCGCCCGACCGTGCGGAGGGGTTGACGGAACGCCAGCTGCGCGACCGGATTGACCTGGTGCCGATCGTGTCCCGCCGGTTGCTGCGCGCCTTCCCGTGCGACGTGTTCATGGCGAACTTCCAGATCGTCGATTGGGTGCAGCACTCGGCTATCGCGGAGGAGATGAAGCCCGGAGACGCGGACAGCCTGGACCCGGACGGCCTGATCGCCCGCACCTATCAGTTGGTGGACGAGCGGATCGGTGTGATGCTGCGGGAGCTGGCCGGCCCGGAGACGCACGTCCTGCTCATCTCCGACCACGGAACGGCCGTCGTCGACCGCGTGGTCAACCTCGAGAAGCTCTTCCTGGACGAGCGTCTCATGGCTTACGAGTCGTCATCGGGCATCGGCGCTGTCGGCGCAAGCGCCCAGCGTGTCCGGACGCGGATCGCCTTGGCCGTCTGGACTGCGCTGAAGCGGGGACTGCCCGGGCTCGCCGCCCGCCTCCGCCCGCTGGCCGGCCGCGTCCGCGACCACCTCGCCGCTCGTACCGATACGCGAATCGACTGGTCGCGGACCGTGGCGGTTCCCTGGGGGCTCTACGGGCAGGTGCGGTTCAACGTGCGAGGGCGGGACCGCGAGGGAGTGATCTCTGCGGAGGAACTCCCCGGGCTGCGCGCGCGCGTCAGCGAGCTGCTGCTCCGGCTGCAGGATCCCGTGACCGGCAAGCCCGTCTATCGCGAGGTGCTGGACGGTTGTGAGGCGTACTGCGGGCCCTTCGTCGACAGCGGACCCGACCTGGTGTGCCTGCCGAACGATGACCGCTACCTCACGGTCTGCGGACGCATGTTCCGCGGATCGTCCCTTCCGCTCATGGACGCCCAACAGGGGACCGTCGTGGCGCTCGACCCGCCGGAGGACTTCCACTCGGCCAGCGGCATCTTCGCCATGGCCGGTCCCGGCTTGCGCACGGGCCTGCACCCGCTGCCCGCGAGGCTGCGGGACTTCGTCCCGACCGTGTTGTACCTGCTGAACCAGCCCATCCCCGACGACATGGATGGCCGCCCCCTCCTGGAGGCGTTCAGCTCCCCGGCTCGCCTCCCGCGGACCTGCGACCCGTGGCCGACCCCCGAACCTCCCGCCGCCGAGACCGCCTATACCCCGGAGGAGCAACGCGAGCTGGAGGATCAGCTCGCCGCTCTCGGCTACATCTGAAAGACCGACCCACCGGGCCCTCAACACCCCGCCAGGAGATAGGTGACGTACACGCCCACCTCGCGGAGCGTGTACTTCACCCGCCCGCCGGGCCGCTGCTCGATGCGGCTGTAGGGCGTGGCGGCCCCTTGTGCTTCGAGGCCGAGATCCCGACACATCCGAACCGCTCGCGAGAGATGGAACCCGTCGCTCACGACGATGCAGCGCCGCCAACCGTGGGTCCGCATCACCTCGCGGGCGAAGACGAGGTTCTCGCGAGTCGTTGTGCTGCGGTTCTCCAGCTCGATCGCCTCCGCGGGGATGCCCAAACCCACCAGATACCGGCGGGCCGCTTCCGCCGTCGGTGACTGCTCGGTCACGATGATGCACGGCGCCAGGCCGCGCTGCCGGAGGTCGCGCGCATGAAGCAGCCGGTTCCGGTAGACGGGTCTGGGGCGCGGCCCGGGCTCCTCGCAGCCGGCGCCGAGCACGATGATGGCGTCCGCCTCTCGCGTGGGTTGAGCGTGGGCGTCCCGCCGAACCACCGCATACAGCGCGGCGCCGCAGCCCAGCAGTCCGAGCGCCAGACCGATCGCCACGCATCCGCGGATCGTCTTCGGGAGCAGCCGGGCCGGACCGACGAGTCCGGCGCCTGGATGAGTCAGAAGCTCCGCGTCTTTGCGCAACCTCGTTACTCCCCCTGCCTCCAGGATGCCAAGACGCCCGCCCGCATCGGGCCCCTTGGGGCGGTTGAGCGGCGCCGCACTAGGGTAAGACCTCCTCACGCCTTGGCGGTTCCGTCCCTGCGGCTCTCCTCAGCTACGCCGTTGCCGTTTGTGAAGGTACGAAGGCACGGGGGTAGGAACCCTCTGCCGTCCGCCCGCGAGGAGATGGACCCATGCGACTCCGACCTTTCTGCGCGCTATCGCCGGCCTTACCCCTCCTCGTCGCCCTGGCCGGGTGCGGAGGGCACTCTGAGCGCGCGGAAGTGCGCGGCGAGGCCGCAGCGGAAGCGCCCACGGCCTACGGTATCCTCCCGCACTCGGGCCGGATCACCGTGGACGACCTGACCGTCGGCGGCACGGGCGGCATCTCGGGCCAGGCCCGCAGCGCCTCCGGCGGGCCTCGGGGCAACGCGCGGATCACCGTGTCGTTGGTCGCGCTGCGCGAGGACGGCTCCGTCGAGGACCGACCCCTGGCCGTCGACGCGGCGGTCCGTACGAGCGCGTCCGGCTGGTATGGCTTCGCGAACGTGCCTCCCGGCCGCTGGCGGATGCGCTGCCGCAACGCGGACGGC
>VGFB01000229.1 GCA_016869015.1 Armatimonadota bacterium | reverse complement strand
CCCTCCCGCGCTACCAACGGACACCTCACGGCCACTCCTGCTTCGGGGGTGGCCGTTCTCGTGAGGCCGCACCCCGGTTTCCTACCGTTGACGCGAGGCAGCCTCATGAAGAGCCGGACGGCCAAGCACTCAGTTGCCCCGGCGGGCTGGAAGCCAGCCATTCCGGCGGCCTTGAGAGGGCCTTCAGTCGCCCTTCAGCGAACGGCGGGCAGCGCCCCGACTGCGCGTTGCACCGCGTCACCGGCGAGGTTGTAGGCGTACTTCGCCTCCGCCACGTTGGTGCCGGCCTTCACCAGCGAGGCGAGGGCCGCGATGATCTCCAGGTTGATGAGTTTGCCCGCGTCGTAACCGACCTTCGCGACGCGGTGGTCCTCCTCGGCGGCAGCTTCGGCCTCCAGGGCCGTGCGGACGTTCTGGTTCGCTGCAGCGAGGTCCAGGAGCGCGCCGTGCAACTCGCGCTCGATCCGCAGGCCAAGCGCCCTCTGCTCCTGCTCCAGCTTGCGCACCATCGCTTCGGCTTCGGCGACGCCGGCCTTGCGGTCTCCGCCGTCGAGCAGCGGGAGCGACCCGACGATCCCGATCGTGTAACCGCCCTCGACTCCCATCCCCGAGGCCTTCTCGGCGTCGAGCATCAGCATCGCGTCGACCTGGGGCCTGTAGGAGGCCCGTCGCACGGCGACCTCGCGGCGGGCGGCCTCGGTCCGCGCTCGGAGAGCCAACGCCTCCGGGCGACTCGTCAGCGCTGCGGCGGCAAGCTGCTCGGCGTCCTGCTCGGCAGCGGCCGGATCGTAGAGGAGCTGGTCGGTCAGCTCGACCGGCTCGGCCATGCGGAGCCCCAACGCGCTGCGCAGGTCGAGCAGCGCCGTCTCGACATCGCGGCGGGCGTGGGTCAACTCCTGCTCGGCGTCGGCCAGCTCCGCCTTGTCCCGGAGCACGTAGAAGAGCGGGATCTTGCCCGCATCGTACTTCGCCTGATCCACGCGCAGTCGCTCACTCTGGGCGCTGACGTTCCCCTCCTGCACTCCTACGAGGTCTGCGCGGTAGAGCGCCAGCCAGTACGCCGCACGAGCGGCATAGGCCACATCCAGCACCATCGATTCGAGGTCCCGCTCGGTCGCCTGCCTGTCGGCAGCCGCCGCGCGAGCCCGGGAACCGACGCGGCCGCCCGTGGACAGTGGGTACATGAACATGAGGTTCTGATCGACCCGGGAGGTGTCGGGCACCCCCATGTACATCCGGGGCATCACGCCGGCGCTCGACGGCATGGTGCTGGGCATCGTGCCGGTCGAGAGGTAGGTGTTGGCGGAAGCGGTCAGGCGGCCCTCGGCCCGGGCCATCTGCAGGCGGGCCAGGGCGGCGGGCAACTCCTCGCGCATGGCGGCCAGCGAGGGGTTCTGCTCGAGGGCCAGCGCGACCGCCGAGGAGAGGCTCAAGGCGAGGGGTCTGGCGGGAGCAGCCTCCTGGGCCCCAAGGCCTGAGGCCAGGCACCCGGCCATCACGAGAGGTATCCAATGCATCGTTCTAACCTCCACCCTTCCGGCTTCCCGGGGCGAAGCGCAGCGCGTGCGCTTCGGCCCAGGCCTTCCCGGCGGCGGCCTGCTGCTCCCCGGATAGGGTCGGCGCCAGGCGCGTCCAGGCCTGCGCGCGAGCTTCGGCCAGCAGACTGGACAACTCCGAGACGCCTTGCGCAGCTTCCTGTATGTCGGTCGGCCTCGGGGGTTGGGCCGAGGCCGGATCGAGCTTCTTGCCTGCCGCGGTGCGCGCTTCGTCGAGGGCTGAGCGCAAGCTCGCAGTCTGCGCTTCGTATTCGGCGGCGAGCTTCCCGACCTCGGCGCGTTGCTTGTCGGAAAGGCCCAGCTCCTCGGCGTGCTCCAGCACGAACGGCGGATCGGGCACCCCCGTCGCGGCAATGGCGCCCTCGTGCTGGATGACCACGGGCCGCGCGACCTCGGGCGGCTGCATGCGTCGCCACACCAGGAAGACGCAGAGCCCCAGGGCGATGATCAGCCCTGGGCCGATCACGGGTCGGAAACGCCTATTCATCGAGGTCGATCATCCCATCGTCCGGACTCGCGGTGACCGGCCACTTCCACTCGCGGCGCAGGACGTAGCGGTAGAACAGCCGCTGCAGATCGTCCACGTATGAGTGCATGATCGGGATGTCAAAGAGACTCAGGATGGTGCCGACGATGAGCCCGCCGATGACGGCCACCGCCAGGGGTGAGTATGCGTCCATCCCGGTGCCCGGGAAGAAGGCGACCGGCACCATGACGATGATGGTCGTCATCGACGTCATCAGAATCGGGCGAAGCCTCTGCGGGCAGGCGCGAGCGATGGCCTCGTCCCGAGCGACGCCCCGGTCCCGGTAGCGCATGATCATGTCGACCAGGAGGATCGCCGTCGTAGCGTCCATCCCGGTGAGGACGATGATGCCGAGAACCGAGACGGTCGAGAAGGTCTGGTGAGTGATCCAGAGCATGAAGAACACGCCCGCTAGCTCCAGCGGCAGCGAGAAGACCATCTGGAGGGGCTGCAGGAACCCTCGGAACTGGGCGACGAGGATGAGCAGAATGAAGATGACCGCCAGCACGAGCATGTTGAGCAGGCGCCGGAAGCTGTCCATCATCTGGGTCATGTCGCCCCGGGCGTCGATGCCGTACCCCGGCGGGAAGTTGAGCTCCATCATGGCGTCCATCTGCACGTCCATGGTCAGGTCCATGGACGGGCGCTCGCCCGGTCGGTAGAAGCCGAGGACGGAGATGATCCGCCGCAGGCCGTCGTGGGCAATCATGGTCGGCGCAGGCTCGGCGACCAGCGTGGCGACGCTGTCCAGTGGCACCTGTCGGCCGTCGCGGGTGGTGATGTACATCTTCGCGAGGTCGAGAGGCGAGGCGCGGTCGGCTTCCTCATACCGGATGAGCACCGTGTTCTGGCGGAGGTTCGGGAGGCGGAAGAACTCATTCGTGAAGCCGCCATGCAGGGCGTAGTACGCCTGCTGAGCGACCTCGTCCACCCCGAGGCCGAGCTGCTGTGCGCGTTCGGGGTCCACCTTGACGCGGTAGGAGGGCAGGCCCATCGCCCAGTCGGTGGCGGGCTGGTACACGTTCCGGCGCTTGGCGATCTCGAGCGTCTCCCGGCCGAGCTTGTCCAGGACCTGCAGGTCGTGGCCGTAGATGATGAGGGCGATTGGGGCCTGGGAGGTCGCCATCACGTCGGACCCCATCTCCTTGATCTGGAGCCGGCGGAGGCCGGGTATCGTGTCGACGGCTTCCTGCTGCACACCGTCGATGATCTCCCAGATGTCGCGCCTGCGGTCGCTCATGTCCGACAGCGTGAGCATGAAGGTCGCGCTGTTGACCATTGGCACGGCGTAGCCCGTGAAGTATGTGCCCGAGGATTCGAGCATGGTCTCGGTGCCGATCTCGGTGGAGACGTGCTCGATCTCCGGGTACTCCAGCATGATGCGTTCGACCTGTGTCGCGGCGGCTTCGGTCGCCTCAAAGGAGGTCCCCGGCTGCATCTCCAGCACACCATAGGCCTGGCCCACATCGGCCAGGGGCATCATCTCGCTGCCGATGAAGTGGTAGAAGGTGAAGCCGATGATGACCGTCGCCATGATGCGGGCGAAGTTGGCGAAGCGATGCTTCAGCATCCAGCGGATCGTGCGTTCGTAGCCCCGCTCGAGCCGATCCAGGAAGCCCTGGAACGGGTTCACGAGCAGGCGGAAGAACCAGGTCCGCTGCTCGGCTTCGCGCGCCGCGGCGGGTCGCAGGAAGGCGTTGCACATCAGCGCCGTGGTGGTGAATGACTCCACCATCGAGGCCAGGAGGGCGAGGATCAGCGGCCACACGAGTTCGACGAACATGAGCTCGACGATGCCCCCGCAGAACAGCAGGGGCGCGAGAGCGAGGCAGATCATGAAGGTCGAGGCCAGGACGGCAAGCCGCACCTCGGCGATGCCATCGATGGTGGCCTCCCGGACGGACTTGCCCATGCGCAGATGTCGCTCAACGGCGTGGATGTCGATGATGCTGTCATCCACCAGCCGCCCGATCGACAGCAGCAGGCCGATCAGCGTGCCGCTGTTGAACGACATGCCCAGCGGCACCATGCACAGGATCGCCAGGGAGAGCGAGGTCGGGATCGAGATGACGGCGATCACCGTACCGCGCCACTCACCCAGGAAGATGAAGATCATGGCCCCGCACAGCAGGATCGCCAAGCCCAGCTCGTGGAAGACGTTCTCGAACAGGATGTCTACGAAGTGCGCGTTGTCGTAGGCGACCTCGAACTTGATCCCCGGGTAGTCGGCCTCCAGCTGCCGCAGAGCCTTCTTGCAGTCGCGGATGACCTGCCAGGAACTGGCCTCGGGGTTCTGGACGACCGCGATCTCTATCGCGGGCACGATTGCGCCGGCGGTTCCGGGCTCGTGGCGCAGATGGTGGTAGGCGCTGCGGCGCTCCCAGTGGGTATCCACGACGCGGGCCACGTCCTTGATCCGCAGCACGCGGGGCGAGGAGGCCGGACCGAGGGCGGGCGAGGGCGCCGTTCCGCCCATTTCGGCGGTCGACGGCGGGGCGGCGCCCATCCGGCCCATGCCGCCCATCGCCCCCCCTCCCCCGCTCCCCGCCCGGCGGATGGCCCGGCCGGAAGCATCCAGCGCCGCCAGCGGGTACTCGGCGACCTGCTCGGCGCTCTCGGCGCGGGTGTCCAGCCGAACGATGCTCTCATCGGCGCCGGAGGTGAGGGTCCCGGCGGGACGCGCGACGTTGTACCGGTCCACCGCGTCGCGAACGTCGAGGATGGATAGACCGTACGATCCGAGCTTCTCGCGGTCGACGATGACCTGCAGCTGGCGGCGATAGCCGCCAAAGGCCATGACGGAGTGCACGTCGGGGACCCGCTGCTTGAGGCGCGCGACGACCTGGTTATCGGCCAGCTCCCTCAGCTTCACCGGGTCCCAACCCTCGCCGGTCAGGCTGAGCGACAGCACCGGGATGTTGAGCGGGTCGATGGCGAGCACCCAGGAGGGCTTGAGGTTGGCGCCCGTCGCGGGTAGGTTGGCCTGCGTGAGGTTCATGAGCGACTGCACGTCGAACAGGGCCTTCTTCATGTCGGCCCCGTACCAGAACTCGAGCGCGACGACCGAGAAGCCGTCCTGCGAGGAGGAGCGGATGTAGCGCACCCCGCGGATGTTGGTCATCTGCTGTTCGATCGGGTTGGTGATGTACAGCTCCATCTCCTGAGCCGACAGCCCCGGCATCATCGTGAAGACGCCGACAACCGGGCTCTCGACGTAGGGCATGAAGCGACGCGGCATGTAGAACCCGATGGCCAACACGGCCAGCACCGCCACCCCGACCCAGGCCGCCAGGATGACGTACGGATGGTCGATGGACCACTGCGGAACAGCCGCAAGGCCGCGGTGCTGGACAGTCGGCTTCGGCGTCTCGGTTGCCATTGGCTCGTACCTAACCTGCGCCCATGGTTGGCGCCGGCGGGAGCGATAGCGGGCCGCGCTCCCCCCACTCGACCGCAAACACGGCGGCGCCCTCGTGCAGGTTCTCATGGCCCTTCACGATCACTTCGTCTCCCTCGCGCAAGCCGATCAGGACAACGGTGCGCTCGCCATCGCTGACGCCCAGCGTTACGGTGACCTGGCGGGCGATCTTTACCCCGCCGCCGACCGGGGCTTCCTCAGGCGTCAGGTCCATCTTGCACTTGGGGCAGGTCCCGGGCTCGTCGGAGCGGACCTCCGGGTGCATCACGCAGGTGTAGACGGTCGCGGCGGGGGCGCCGGCGGAGGCCTGCTCCGGCACGAGGTCCATCTTGCACTGGGGGCAGGTCCCGGGCTTGTCGGAGCGGACCTCCGGGTGCATCACGCAGGTATACACGGGTTTGGCGCTCGCATCGGCCTTGGCCTCGGCGGCCAGCCAGACGGTCGGCCGGGCGTCGCTCGTGGGGCCGCCCTTCGGCTCCGCGCGCATCACGATCGCAGAGCTCGGCACGCTGATGACGCGCCCCTCGCTCGCCCCGAACAGCCGCATGGTAACGGCGTCTCCGGGATAGAGGCGATAGTCGGAGTTGTCCACGACCGCCTCGACGGTGGAGGTTCGCGTGGTCGGATCCGAGGCCGGGAAGAGGGACGTGATCTGGGCGGTCAGAGAACCCCCAGGCAGCTTCGGGCTCGCCGCCTGGATGCGGTCGCCGCGGTGCAGCAGCCGCAGGTCTTTCTCCGCGACGTACGCCTGCAGCCGGACGCGCCCGATCTCCGCGACGCGCAGGATCGGCGTGCCGGGTGACACAAGAACGCCCGGGCTGACGAGTCGTTGGGTGACGTAGCCCGACCGCGTGGCGCGGATCTCGGTGTAACCGCGCACGGTGCGGGCGACCGCAAGCCCCGCCGCGCGTTCGCTGATGCCCGAGGCGGCCTCGCCCACCCGGGCCGAAGCGGCGCGGACGCCGGCGGCCTTCTCGTCGCGCATCCCCTCG
>VGFB01000228.1 GCA_016869015.1 Armatimonadota bacterium | reverse complement strand
GCCTGGGATCCGCAGGGCACCTACACGTCGCGCACGGACGAGAAGCGCTCGGGCGAGCGGTCGATCCTCGCCGACAGCGGCGACACGGGCGTGTGGACGGGCGCAAGACAGGCGATCCGCTTCGAGCGGCCCGTCACCGGACCGATCGCCGTGCGCGGCTGGAGCAAGGCCGAGGGCATCTCGGGCGAGCGGAACAACGACTATTCGGTCTACGTGGATGTCTGCTACACGAGCGGCGGTTACCTGTTCGGCCAGTGCGCCGCCTTCAACCCCGGCACCCACGACTGGGAGTGGAGCGAGCACACCATCCACCCGACGGAGCCCGTGTCAGAGCTCAGGGTCTACTGCCTGCTGCGCAACCACACCGGCAGGGCCTGGTTCGACGACCTGCGCATCGGTCCGTTGGCGGAGCCTCAGACGAACTGGGTCACGAACCCGGGCTTCGAGGAGGCGGGACCGCGCGCCGAGCTGCGGGAAGTCCGCGATCATGCCTGCGTGAACGCGCAGGGCCAGTACGTGGTCTACATCACCGACAACCTCAGCGCGGACGTGGGCCCGCCGACGCCGCTGAACCTGCTGCGCTTCACGCTGAACGTCGACCCCGACCTGCCGAGTAGCCTTGAGCGCCCGAGCGTCGCCGCGCGGCAGTACGAGTACTTCGACCGCGTGTTCCGCGACGCGCCCAGCGTCGACGGCTGCTACATCGACTCGGTCTCCGCGTGGTGCTACGGTGTGCTCAACTGCCGCCGGGATCAGTGGCTCGCCAACCGCGAGCCCTTCACCTACGTCCCCGGGACGGGGCAGGTGGCGGCCGCCGGGCGGTTCGCGATGACGGGGCTCCTGCGCGCGCTGCAGGAGCGCTACCACCCCCTGGGCAAGGCGATCTTCACGAACATCCACGTGAACCTGGAGGCCTTCCCGCTCTACCTGGTCTCCGACGTGCCGGGGATCGAGAGCAGCCTCTTCAGCGACCAGGACTCGACCTTCTTCTATCGTGCGAGCTCGTACCACAAGCCCCTGCTGCTGATGAACTTCATGAACCTCCACGGGCTGGACAAGCGGGAGACCGCCCTCCGCTTTCACCAGAACGCGGCGCAGTGGGGGGAGCTGCCGAGCACCGGGCGCTTCGTGCAGGAGGCGTACGCGCTCTACGGGGACGTGACCCACGCCTGGATGCCCGCCATCGAGGAGCTGGCGCGGGCCGGCTGGGAGCCGGTCCCCCTGGCGAGCGGCGCCCAGGTCGAGCGCTTCCCGGCCGAGGGCGCCGTGTACTTCACGGTGCGTGCGCCCGAGGCGACGGCCACGGAGACGCTGCGCATCGAGCCGGAGGCGCTCGCGGGTCTGGGCGAGGACCTGGTCGCCGTGAACGCGGTCAGCCTGGAAGCGCTGTCGCTGAGGAGGGACGGGGCGGCGTGGGCTCTCGACCTCACGCACGGGCAAGAGCAGGTGACGGTGCTGCGGATCGGCCCGCGCCAGGGCGTGGTCCGGTGGCGGCTTGCGCGGGCAAGCACACACACCGCCAACGCCCTGCGCGTGCGGGGGAAGGCGAGCGAGACCCCCGAGCTGCTCGCCGCGCAGACGGCGCTCGCCCGGGCGACGCCGCGGACCCTCGCCGGATGCCGGGAGAGGCTCGAAGCGGCCCTGGCGGCGCTGCCCGACGACGACACCGACCTCTTCGCCCTCAGCCAACGCCGCGAGGCGCAACAGGCGCTGAGGGCGCTCGACGCCACGGAGCCCTGATCTGCCGCGCGAACCCGGTCGCCGCCGGACGCGACAGGGGAGTCGCAAGCGCCGGCGCCTGCTACCCAGCCGGGCCGGGGCGCTCGGCGGAGCGCATGTGCCGCACCCAGGTGGTCCGGTCGGCGACCCAGGTGGCGAGGGAACCGATCGGTTCCACGGCCATTCTGGCGAGGGTCTGCCAAGCGGCCTCATCCACGATACCGGCATCGACGAGGAGCCCCCGACCCGGAGTCCCGCGATACGGATCCCCGGCGAGTTCGCCGTAGTAGTCGCGGAGCGCCTCGGCCGGGGTCGTGCTGGCCTGCTCAAGGGCCGCGAGCAGCCCGGCGGCCAAGCCCCGCTCGCTCTGCGCGCGAGCGTCGCCCCAGTACTCCTGGAAGGCCGCGCAGAGGATCCGGGCGACTGCGGGAGCTCGGGAGGCAGCGTCGGCCCCCTTCTCCGACGGCCACGAGAGCCCCTGGCTCTCCGCCACGAGCGCCAGGGCCCGCTCGACGCCGGTGCGCATCGCCTCCAGCGAGGGGGCCGAGCGCTCCGGTTCGGCCAGTCCGAAGTCGCGCAGGGCGCTTCGCATGCGGAAGAAGTACACGCTGGCCTCGGGGGCGGCACTGATGGCCCACAACGCTCTCGCCAGGGCCCCCCAGACCTCGCGGCCGGCACCGTCCCACGGCAGGTCGGAGGCGGACGCCAGGAAGTTGACGGCGCAGTCCAGCCCGTGCAGCTCCAGCAACGCCGTCAGCGGGTCTCCCGCCAGCCACACGGCGCACCACAAGCCGCATCCGGCGCATAGGGCCTGCAGCCAGGTCCCCTGGCGCTCCGAGGCCTCGCCGGTGCGGGTGGCTCGTTGGAGCGACACGCTGGCGTTGAACAGTCCCTGGCTGATGTCGTCGTAGTCGTCGGGCGAGACGAGGCCAAAGCGCATGAGTCCGGAGGCCGCCTCGAGGTAAGCCAGGCGAGAGCTTGGGGTCGTCTCGCCCCAGCCCTCCGTCCACTGCTTGAACGGCCGGGTCCATGCAGAGGGGACGTTCATCATGACACTGAGAACCTGGGCCTGGCGCAGCCGGGCGTGAGAGCTGTCGACCGTGGGGAAGAACTCCCCGAAGACCTCGCTGACCAGGGTCTCGGAGCGCACCTCCCGGGACGGGAACAGCGCCGCCAGGGCGTGAGCCCGGTTCATCGCCGCCTGGACCCGGGGGTCGGCTCCGGCCGCCAGGGCGAGATCATCCAATCGCCCGGCCAGGTTGTTGGCGGAGTTCCGCAGGGGGGTGAGGGCGTCAGGTATCACCGCCGGGTCCTGCAGGACCGCGCAGATGATCTCATGGTAGTAGTAGGCCGACTGCAGGACGGAGTCGCGGTCGCGCGCCATGGCGACCCAGTCGGCCAGCCCCGCCCAGGTCAGCAGGAAGCCGCCGGAACGCGCCGCGAGTGGCTGGCGCTCAACGAGATAGGCCCGAACGCCTGCCACGAACCGTCGCGACTCGGGCAGCGGCGGAGGTTGCCCGGCGCGGACCAGCGTCTGGAGCACCAGGTCCACGCGCGCCAAGCGGGCCGGCCTCCTGGCGACGAACTCGATCCGGCAGCGCCAGAACCGCGTGGTTCTCCAGCGCATCGCTGAGGTTGGGGGCATCTTCCTCGCCTGGTCGGACCGGGAGTGGGCCCTGGACGGCGCAGCGGTACGCGTGTCAATGGTCGGTTTCGATGACGGCAGTCAGAAACGACGCATCCTCGATGGACGTGTGGCCTCGGCAATCCACCCGGACCTCACGACGGGGGCCGAGCTAACAACCATGCGCGCTCTGCGCGGGAATCGCGGGCGGTGCTTCGTCGGGAGCACGAAGAAGGGGCCATTCGACATTCCGGGGCCTCTGGCTCGGACAATGCTCTCGGCACCCAACCCGCTGGGGCGTGCCAATGCGGATGTCGTGAGGCCATTCTGGATCGGCCTCGACGTCACGAACCGCCACCGCGACTGCTGGATCATCGACTTCGGGGAGATGCCGCTGGCGGAAGCCGCACTGTACGAGATGCCGTTCGAGTACGTCCGCGACCACGTCTTTCCCCTCCGGGTCAGCCACTGGGAGGCGCGCCAGCAGCGGTACTGGTGGCAGCTTGCCCGCCCGGCGACCGACGTCTTCAAGGCCCTGTCGCCACTGGGCCGGTTCATCGCGTCCGTCATCGTCGCCAAACACCGCCTGTTCGTCTGGCTGCCAGCAGGCGCGCACCCGGATCACCGTTTGGTCGTGTTCGCCCGGGAGGACGACTACTTCTTCGGCGTTCTGCACTCGCGGGTCCACGAGGTGTGGTCGCTGCGCACTTGCTCATGGCAGGGCAAAGGCAACGATCCCGTGTACACCCCCAAGACGTGCTTCGATCCGTTCCCGTTCCCTCGCCCGACGGAGGAGCAGCGGGCGGCGATCGGGGAGGCGGCGGAGCGGCTGCATGAGGTGCGGCAGTCGGCGCTCGATGGGGACACGAAGCTGACGATGACGGGCCTCTACAACAAGCGGCCGACATGGCTCGACAACCTCCATCGAGACCTCGATGAGGCGGTGTTCGCGGCGTATGGCTGGCCCAGCGATTTCACGGACGAGGCACTGCTGGAGAGGCTGCTGGCGCTGAACCTCGAACGCGCCGCCGAGGAAGAGCGGGGCATCATCACGCCGCCGTAGGTCCGGCTCACCACCGGCCACAGCAGCGCGCAAGGTTGCGCGCGCTCCCGGGGACGGTCAACGGCGCGGGTCGGGCGACCCGCAGGCACGGACGGCACGGCGCGGGGCGACGATCCCGCTGGACGCCAAGAGCGACGACAGCGCGGTCAGTAGTCGTACAGCCAGTTGCCGCTGCTGTCGTAGACGCTGGTGGTGGGGCCATCGCCGATGTTGTTGATGATGCCCATCGACGTCTCGTGCTCCATGCGCAGGACGTTTGAGAGCGTGTCGAAGGTCGATTGGTCCATCTCCCCGCCGCCTCCGCCCCAGCCGCCCACCGGCGCGGCGTTCGCCCAGCCGCCGGCGCCGGGGTTGTAGATGCCGGCCTGCTGGTAGGCCTGCTGCCACTGCTGGATCTGCTGGTCAATGAGGGCCTGCTGCTGCGTGGCCTGGGCGATGGCCCAGGCGGAACGGAGCTGTCCCCAGAGCAGATCGAAGGTTGAGAGCTGTGCCTTCTCCTCATCCGACGCGGCGTTGAAGTGCTCAACGATCTGGTCGGTGAACTGGGCGTACTGCTCCGCCGTAACCACCACCTGCACGCCGGTCATCATCTGGTTCTGGAAGCAGAGGTACTCCAGCAGCGCGTCGACGTCCTGGCGAGTCAGTTGGTACTGGGTGCCGTCGCCCGCCAGCACCTGGGCGGCCGACTGGGCGACGGTCAGGATGACCTGAGCCAGAGGATCGTTGGGCGCCATCTGCGCCATCTGCAGGAAGATGCCCGCCGACGCCGCCTGGATCTGGCTGCGCTGCTGCTCGTTGAGCTGCGGGATGATCAGCGGCATCTGGCGGAAGCCCTGGGAGAACTGCTGAACCGCCTGGGCGTCGGCGGCCTGCCAGAAGGCCACCGTGCTGGCCCAGACAACGCCCTTCTGCGCCTCGGTGAGCTGCGTGCCGAAGGACCAGGCAAGGATGCCGCCCACGATGTCCGCGTCCTTCTGCGTCAGCTCCGAGCCGTCGAGAGCCTTCGCAATCACCTTGTCGGGGTCTTCGGAGACGAAGTTGTACGCCCCGCCCGCCACCGTCTCGGGGGCTGTCGCGGGGTCGACCTGGGCCACAGCCGCGCGGGCGACGATGGACGCCACGAGGAGGGCTCCTGCGATCAGTCGAGGCATCGGTGGGTCTCCTTTCGAGGGTCCGGCCTACGGCACTTCCCAGCTATAGACGTGCGAGCCGCTGCCGAAGTAGATGCGACCGTCCAGGTAGTCGCCCCCGGGGCCGATGGGCACCGGCGACTCGGCCACCATGGTGAGGCGGAAGGTCTCGGGATCGAGCTGCGCGATCCCCTTCACGAACAGGATGTAGATGGCCCCTTCAGCGGTCCGCACGAAGGTACGCGGGCCCTGCTGGGAGTTCGTGCGCCCGAACGCGACGCCCGTGTCCTCGTCGTAGATGACCTTGCGCTCGGCGGCGTCGAACACGAAGAAGCGCGTGTAGTCCGCGAAGCCGAAGACGAGGCTGTCGGGCCCCGGGCACAGGTCGGTGTAGCTCTGGACGCCCTCGAACATCGGCGCGTGCCACTCGATCTGCTTGCTCGCCAGGTCCAGGATGTACAGCTCGGCCTGCTCGGCCTTCTTCTCGCCCCCGGTGCCCGCGCCGGTGGTGGAGCCGCCGAGGAGCTTGCCTTCGGGCAGCGGCGCCAGGCTCATCGTCGAGTGGTCGGGCAAGATTGCCGTGTGTTCGAGCAGCTCCCGCGAGCCAGTGGCGCGGTCCCAGAACAGCAGCCCGCCGCCCGTATAGCCATACCCGGGCGTGCCCGCCAGCACGAGCGTCTGGCCGTCGGGATGGGCGAGGAGGTCGTGAGGGCGGTTGATCGAGGGCTCACACTGGGTGAGGAACTGGGGGTTGCAGCCGGCCTTGTCCTTCACCGTGGAGACCCACTCGCTCGCCGGGTCCCACTCCAGCAGGAACCCGGCGCCGTAGCCGCCCACGAAGAACCGGTCGCCCTGCCGCGCGACCGTGTTCCACTGGCCGTAGGACTCCCGATTCGTCCACGCATCCGTCCGCGGGTCGTAGCTGAAGCAGCGCATGGGGAAGGCGGTGCCGCCGCAGAGCGTGCCGTCCGGCGCCGTCGCCATCC